>CAZGCX010000288.1:0-3124 GCA_964524585.1 uncultured Anaerolineaceae bacterium | reverse complement strand
CGGTTTTTCTGCCAGGCAACCCAACGTGGCCACGAACCGATCGCCGTTTTTGACCGGATAGATCGGGTAAGTGCCGAGGATCGACCCATTGTCCAGCTCTGGCGGCACCGTGACGATCGCCGATCCAGAGCCTGTCAGGCCGCCCTCCAGCTGCGGATTGGCGACGAACATGACATAGCCAGTATGAGCGCTCTCGTTGCCGGGGCACGGCAAGTCGTCTGTGCCGTTGCTCCACCGCGCGTCACACACTCTCGCTACGAAGTCGAAGGTCGTCTGCGGCCCAACCGGCTCGGTTTCAGTGGGGGTGGCGGTCGGAGGCTCCTCGGTACTGGTCGGGGTCGCGGTGGCCGTGGCGGTCGGTGTGCTGGTTCCGGTGGCGGTCGGAGTCGGCGTATTCGCCAACCGCTCCCACCACACCGCAACGTCCGCCTTGCCGGCTCCCTCGTAGTACTGGACCTCGACCGAGTGGGAGCCAGAGAGCGTTCGATCCGCTGAGTAGGTGTTGGCGCCGCTGCTGTCATGCCACTCGTTGATGATTCGCTCATTGTCGACCCAGACCCGCACGCCGTCGTCGGCCCGAGCGTAGAAGCGATAGGTCCCCGCATCGAACTTGACGCTGCGCGACCAGCGTACTGAGAAACCGTCTGCGTTCACCCCGACTGCCGGTGCACCGGTGCCCCAGGCGAAGTCGACTTGCTTGTCATTGCGAACCAGCGCCGCGGTGCCCTTTAGCTCCTTGTCATTGAAATACTCGGCTTTCCAGTCCGGATAGTTGGAAGAACTAACTTTCTCCCACAGGAAGCGGATTCGAGCGTCATAACTCCGGTCGTAATACTCGAGCTTGACGCTGTGGTCGCCCTTGGCCAGGCCGAGGTCGCCGGTCAGCTCGCGTGCGCTGCCGTCGCTCCAGCCGTCGATCACCAGGATGCCGTCGATGTACAGCCGCGCTCCGTCGTCCACCAGTAGTTTGAAGCGATAGGTGGCGGCGTCGAGCGTGATCTTGCCGGTCCAGCGGACCGAGAAGTTGTCGGTGGACACTCCGTTGCCAGGCGCATTGCGCCCCCAGTCAAAGTCGATCACCGGGTCCTGGCGGACCAGGACCGGGGTGCCCTTGAGCTCGCGGTTGGAGAAGTACTCACCGCGCCAGGTACCGCCGATCGCCTGACCACCGGGGCTGACGATGATCTGCACCCAGAAAGGCACGTCGCCCTTCTCGCCCAACCCGAAGCCCCGGGCCAGGTTGTTGCGAATCATCCAGTTGCCACGGTACGTCCCGTTCCCGGCCGGCGCGATCAGCTTCACCGCTAGATCGGCAGTGGCGCCCGGTGGAACCGAACCGGTCAGTGGAATCGCACCGGTTACACCCATGCTATGGCCGCTAATGAAGACCAGCGAGTACTCCCGGGTCCAGGTGCAGGTGCCCGAGTTGCGCAGGCGCCAGATCTTCTCAAACGCCTGTCCGGCCTTCAGGACGGTGTTGTCGGGTATCGACACGTCGGCGACGAAGGTCGCCCGGTCGGAACAGCTTTCCGGCACCAGGGTCGGGGTCGCGGCCGGGGCGGTTGGGGTAAGCGCAATC
Source organism: uncultured Anaerolineaceae bacterium (assembly GCA_964524585.1). GTDB lineage: Bacteria > Chloroflexota > Anaerolineae > Anaerolineales > E44-bin32 > JADFRG01. The sequence continues at coordinate 1,545 of CAZGCX010000288.1, read as the reverse complement.
GGTTCGGGCAAGTCTTGATAGTCCCAGCCGAAATTCACTGTGCCCAACCCTTCGCCGGCTGACAAGCTGATGCTGGCGCTCGCGATGCCAGAGGCCAGGGCCGGGTAGGTCCACTGGCCGGGCAGCAGGCGCTGAGCGATTGTGGGGTCTCCACTGTCAACCGAAACGCAGTACTCTCCCGGAGCCAAATTGGAGAAGGTGTAACTGCCTGCCGAGTCAGTCATAGCGCTGGCCAGCCCGAACGCGGGACAGGTTCCAACACCCAGCTGGACCAGCACGCCTGAGATCCCCGGTTCATCCGAACTCAACACACCGTCGGCGTGCGTTCCAATTCCGGCCACACAGCCTTCCGGGATCTCGGACCCGCCGGCCGGCTCGGAAGCACACAGGTCGTGCCACACCAGTCCGCCAATCGTAGCGGTAGCCGGTTGGCTGGTTGGAACCTCAGTCGGGTTAGTACCGGTCAACAGATCGCTCAAGAACGGCGGCAGGCCAGCAGCCAGCGCGATCACCACCATCAGTGTCACTCCGGTGAACAGCGCAAGGCCAGCAAAGGCCAGCCAGATGCGGTTGTGGGGAGATAGCAGATTCCCTGGATTCATTGTTTCCTCTCCTACTGATAGTCTCAGACCCGCGACGCGGTCGCGCGGGCGGCCCGAGGACACGGACATCGCCCTGCGCCCCGGTTTCAACCCCCAATCTAGCCTGCAGCAGTAGCAAGGACCGGGCATGACTGCGCGAATCCCGTCCCAGAATCGACCGGGCTGTGCGAAATCATGGGTCGGGCCACACGGTCGGCGTACGGTGATCGAGAATCTGGCACGTATCCTGGACAGGCTGCGCCGCCGCAGACGGAGACCATTTCCGTCACCGGCTTTGGCCGAGTCTCCGGCCTGCCAGACATGGCCACTGTGTCGTTGGTGGTGGAATCGAAGGCAGCGGCTGTTTCCGACGCGGCCGACACCTCCGGTCAGATTGTCACGACCGTCATCGAGACGCTGCGGACCCATGGCATCGAGGACCAAGACATCCAGTCGACTGGCATCAATATCTGGCGCGAGGAGGTCTACGATTTCGACACCGGGCGGCCGACCGTTCAACAGCTGTTCCACCTCGACCGCCCGCTCACCGTGACCATTCACGGCGTCGATCGAGTGGCGAGCGTCATTCAGCCCGGGGACGCTGGATGTTACCTTTCAGGCAGACCTGGTCTACACCTACCAGCGCTAGCTTTCGTTTACGGCGCAGTCAGAGTTCACGGCCGCAGCCAGAGTTCGATGCTGGAGTAGTGGCGAGTGCCGGGGATTCCGGTGGCGGTCTCGTAAATCACCAGCTGCGCGTATTGGGGGTAGGGGATCTGATACGGGATCTGAAGCCGGAAGGCCCCTAACAGTCCAGGTTCTGCCGCGTCGAGATGGACCTGTCCGGACCACAGGTCCGCGCCTGAACGGTCCAGCAGTTCGATCATCAACGGCTGCTCGGAGTCGGCCCATCCGCCCCCCAACACCTCGATCACGCCACCCTCAACAATGCCGCCATCCCGAG
>CAZGCX010000287.1:0-3125 GCA_964524585.1 uncultured Anaerolineaceae bacterium | reverse complement strand
CTGGTGCGCTCGCCGGAGGGGGCATCGCTGCTGCTGGGGCTTCACCGCGGTCAAGATATCGTGGATCTGGAAATGCGCAGCAATCGCCTGGATGGGATGGCGTTGCGAGACGTGCGGCTGCCGGGCAACACGCTGATTCTGTCCATCCGGCGCGGGGAGGAGTGGCTGGTCTCGCGCGGCTACACGCGCCTAAGGCTGGGTGACAAGGTCACCGCCATGGGCTCACGTGATGGTTTGGATCAGCTGGCGATGCAACTGGAGGCCTAGGTCGTCCGAGGCACTTCGAACCAATGGCGTCTCCGACCCAAGCGCCCTTGGTTCGAGCTTTCAGCTTCTGTGAGCACAGCACCCGGATCGGGATTCGGCGACCCGCCAGTCGATTGGCTTTGAGGAGGCGACGCTACTCTTGGTGCTGCTGGCGATCTCGTTCGAGGTCCGCCAGCGTAAATTTCTGGAGTGTGGTGATCTTGGCGCGCTCGCGATAGATCGGCGGCAAGATCAACCGCGCTTCATCCTTGCTCTCAAACTCGGCGATAAACCAGGCCTTGTGCTCGTGGTCGGCGCAGCCCCAGTCGGCGTTGGTCATGAAGTGGGATCCAGTCGCAAGAAAGGCTTGCTTGGCCTGATCACAGGCGCCCTGATTCCCCTCGTGTGGCACCTCAATTAAGTATCTGGTCATGCTCAACTCACTACAGCGGGCGCAGCACTCGATCTTCTCGCAGCCGCTTGAACCACAGCGAGGCGCCGCGCGGCATCGATTCGATGGCCGCTTCCTGCCAGGCGCGTACTCCCAGGCCCTGGATGGTCTGAGGGCGGTACCCGACGCCGCGCCAGGTCCCGGCGTGCTGGGCTAGGTAGGGCGGCAAGAACAGCAGCGAGGCCTCGCTCTGCAGCTCATTCGAGGCTGACTCGACCGAGTTCATCAACGCCGGGATCGCCTCGTCTAGCGGGACGTTCGGCGCGAAATACAGCTCATCGATGCGGGTAACTAGGTTCTCCACCTGCCAGCCGGCGACGCCGGCGGTATGACTGTCACGTTCGAGCAGCAGGAAGGCCTTTTCGCCGAAGGCCGCCATCACGTCGCCGCGTGACATCGACTTCTTGCCATGGGTGACCTGCGTTATGAAGCGGGCAATATCGTCGGCGTCTTGCGGACGGCCACGCCGGACCATCAACTGCCCCGGCTCGGCTTCCGGCGGACGCTCCAACAACGGTTCCTTGGGCTTCGGCAGGTCGGCCCAGGCAGTCTGGACCTGTTCCCAGGTGTTCTCAAACGAGCCGTCGTTACGAACCACGACCGAGGCGGCTCGCAGCTTTGCGGTTTGCGGAGTCTGGGCTGCGATGCGTTGCTTGGAAGCGGCCTCTGAAAGCTTGCGCTTGTGCATCAGGCGCGAGACCTGCAGCTGTTCGGGGGCGGTCACTGCCCAGACCGCGTCGCAGCCGGCCGCCAGGTCGGTTTCCAGCAGCTTGATGGCCTCGATCACCACCACGCTGTGGCCGGCTCGGCGGATCAGCAGGTCAATGGCATGGGTCACCAGCGGGTGGACAATCGACTCGAGCTTTTCCAGCGCGCCCGGATCGGAGAAGACGACCTTGGCCAACTTGGCCCGGTCGATTTGGCCCTCCTGGTCCAGCACCCACTCCCCGAAGGCCTTGAGCACCAGTGGAAAACCCGGTGCGCCTTTGGCCATCGCCCGGTGCGCCAGGGCGTCGGCGTCGATACCGTAGGCGCCAAGATGCTCAAGCATCTTGCGCACCACGCTCTTGCCGGTGGCAATATTCCCGGTGAGCCCGATAACGTACTTACCCGGCCAGCGACTCAAATGTGCTTTCCTTAAAAGGCATGCTGATTTTAGCTTTCGGCTGGGGGCTTGTCAAAGAGACCGATCAGCGACCGAGTTGGGCGACGTAAACCTGTCCGTCGGCCGCCACGAATAGATTGTTGGGGGGTCCCTGGGCGATCGAGCTGATTTCTGATCCAAAGGGGGTTGGGTACTTCCCCTGATAAACAAGCCGCATGCTGTAGTGGTACACGGTCCCCTGGCTCGAATCGAGGAAGAACAGCGACGGCTCCGGCGGTGGGGAGTAGACCAGCTGCTTCGGCGAGGCGCCTGGAATCGTAGCCTGCGCCGGCTGGCCGGGACGCTCGTCCTGAAAGCTCGGCTGGCTCTCGCACTCGACGCGGATTCGTATTGTTCCCGATGTCGTGTCCTCAACAATGCGACGGCAGCGATCGATGCTGCCATCAGTGTAGAGGATAATAAGCTCGTCTTGGGCGAGTGCCAAGTCAATCGCCGTTCCTAGTGGTGGGACGTCGTCCACGAAGTACAGCGCCGGAGACCCGCTGAATAGGCCGCCGGTCGCATCGTAGATCCAGATGGCGTTCTTGGCGGGGTCGAGCAGGTAAAGGTTGTTACCGAACACCGCCATAGCCTTGATTTCGCCCCAGCCTTGATCTGGGGCGGCGAGCTGTCCGGTCAACGGTTGTACGCCAGGGGCACAATACAGCAGCGTGCCATCGGCGTCCAGCGCCACCACACCCTCAGCGCCCAGAGCACCAGGCTCGGGTTCGGCCACCATCCCAACCATCGAGCCGAAATCCGGAACGCTGTTCTTGCCCGCCAAGCACTCAAATTGGCTGTCGATTTCGTAGGCGCGGCCGGTTGACCAAGCATGCCAGATCGTTGCGTTGCCGCGGTCGTAGGCGTACAGATCGGTGGGGGTTGCGGCCAACGCGATGAGCTCGGCTTGCGGACCGAAGCCACCGGACACTGTCGGCAGGAAGTCCAGCCGGACGACCAGGTCCAACTGATCGATCGCCGCCTGTACCTCGCCGCGCAACGCATCCGATTCGTCCGTGTGCAGATAGCCCTCGGCCAGGTCAAGCCACTGGGAGGCCAGCACCCATTAGCTGTGGGCCGCCTGCGGGTCGGTTTCCACCTGGGCGTTGGCCGCCGCGGCCTGCGCTTGGGCCAGGTAACTCTGAAACTGGTCCCCTCGGCCGCTGCGGAAATAGATCACGGTGGCCAGTCCGACGACCAGAATCGGAACCGCGGCGGCGGTAAACGCCAACACATTGGGGGAGAATTCTCCTGGGCGGGGCGCTTCGACCAGCCCCGGCGCCA
>CAZGCX010000286.1:507-3152 GCA_964524585.1 uncultured Anaerolineaceae bacterium | reverse complement strand
GCGGGTGATCTCGTCCTTCGTGCGAGTCAGTGTCTTGAACGAGACCCAATACCGGGCCAACTTCATCCTGCAGCTCTTTAACTCGGTTCTGAGCGTCCTGATTGGGTTGGCCGGCCTGGCATTGGTCTTCCTGCACACCGACAGCCTTGCTGGGTGGAGCGTTACCGAGCTGCTGGTGGTGGTCGGAGTCTACACATTGATCGGCGGCGTCGTCGGCTCTGTCATCCAACCGAACATGTGGCAGATTGCGGAGGGAGTGCGTGAGGGCACGCTGGACTACACACTAACCAAACCCGAGGATTCTCAGCTCTTGGTCAGTATCACCCGCTTCGAAATCTGGAAGCTGGTTGACGTCATCATCGGGCTGGGGGTGTTGGTTTACGCCGTGATCCAATTGAGGGAGGATTTGGGTCTGCAGGAAGCGGCGACCTTTGCCCTGGTCTTGTTGTGCGGCGGTCTCATCTTTTACAGTTTCTGGCTGGCGATCGCCACTACTTCGTTCTGGGTGATTCGCACCTGGGCGATGTACGAAATGTTCCAGAACATCTACCAGAGCGGCCGCTGGCCGATCGGAATCTACCCACAGTGGTTGCGGCTCGGACTGACGTTCCTGGTGCCGGTGGCCTTTGCAGTCACCGTCCCGGCCGAAGCGCTCACCGGCCGCCTGACCTCACAGACGCTGCTGCTGGCGCTGGGGCTGACGGCCGTCGCCATGCTGGCCGCGCGCTGGTTCTGGCATTTCGGGCTACGGCACTACAGCGGCGCTTCGGCCTGACCGTTCGCTCACCAAGTAGAATTGCCGGCACCCCATGAAGCGGAAGCTGCGCGGCTTCAAGCGCACCGCAGTGCAATTGGATTTCAACCTCTACCGGGTTGAGGTGCCGATTCGCGGGCTATCGGACGTCTCCCTGAGCGTCATCGATCTGTGGCCGGAAGGCATTCAGCGCACGATGTTGTTTGTGCACGGCTACGCCGGTGTGGCCGAGACCTGGGAACACCAGCTGAACCACTTCATGCGCGATTACCGGGTGGTGGCCCCCGACCTGCGGGGCCATGGCCAGAGCGACGCTCCCTTTACCAGGTACGAGATGCCCGAGCTGGTCGATGATCTGCTCAACGTCGCTGACACGCTGAACCTGCCGGAACGATTCGTGCTGGCCGGCCACTCCTTCGGCGGGTCGATCTGCGTCGAGTTTGCCTTGTCCCATCCCGAGCGCCTGGAGAAACTGATCCTGCTGGCCACCGCGGGCGAGTATCCGCTGCCGCGGATCACCTCCTGGGCAGCCCGCATTCCCACCGCCGCCTTTCGACCCTGGTGGAGATTTCGCCCGCGTTGGAACGCCGAGGTGCATGTCATGAAACGCATGCTGCTCAACAACATGCGTAAATGGCAGGGTTGGGGCCGTCTTTCGGAGATTCAGACTCCGACCTTGGTCATCACTGGCGAGCGCGATCGCTACTTCCCGCGAAGAGTGTTCGAGGGCGTGGGCGCGGCCATTCCCGGTGCGGAGATCGTCGACATGGGGGGGTCGAAGCACAAAGTGCAGCTCGAACGGCACGCGGCAGTCAACCGCGCCATCGAGCGCTTCGTGGGGGGCGAGCGGCTGAGCTGGCGCGATCTGGCTGCCAAGTCGCCATACGTCGCCGATCGGCCGTGGCTGAAGAGCTACGACGACCAAACCCCGCTGACCATCCCGATCCCCCGACAGCCGCTGTTCAAGTTTCTTGAGACTACTGCCGATTGGATGCCGAATCGAATTGCCACCTGGTTCTACGGGGCCAAGCTGACCTATCAACAGCTGGAGCGACGGGCCAACCAGTTTGCCCACGCCCTGCATGGGTTGGGAATCGCGCCCGGCGATCGAGTCATGATTGTGCTCCCCAATATGCCGCAGATGATCATCGCCTACTACGGCGCCCTGAAGATCGGGGCGGTGGTGGTACTGTCAAACCCGGAGGCCAGCGCGCAGCAGATCGTGGATCAGCTCGATCAGACGCGGGCCAAAGTGCTGGTGACCCTCTCGGAATTCTCAGAGCTGCTCGGAAGGCGGGCGCCCGCAGAGCTGCTCCGACCACCGGATGCCGATGGGCAAGAGCGGCCGCCCTCTAGGCCGGCCCCGGCAGCCGGTGGAGAGCTGACCGTGGTCTTGACCGATATCCGCCAGGCAGTATCCAATCGGATCTATCGGCAGCTCATGGAGCGTTGGCGAGCAGCCGGGCTGGGCGCCGACCGCGCGGCGGAGGAGGTCGATTCAGACGGGCCGCCAGCGGCAACGGCAGTCCGCGCCGGGCCAGGCGTATATCAGATGGACAACCTGATGATGGACGCCGCCCGGGTGCCGCCGCGGGTGGCGGTCAGCGGCGAGGACCTGGCAGTAGTGATGTTCACCAGTGGGACCACCGATGCGCCTAAGGGCGTTCGGCTGACCCACGCCAACCTGGTCGCCAACGCGCTGCAGCTGCGCCACTGGGTGCCGGATCTCAAGACCGGGGGCGAGACCTTCCTGTGCGTGTTGCCGTTTTCACACAGCTATGCCATGACCGCCGCCATGAATCTGCCGATCGCGGTCGGTGGAACCATGGTGCTGCTCTCGGTCTTCGAACTGGAGCAGGTCTTGGAGCACATCAAGCGACACAAGCCGACT
>CAZGCX010000286.1:0-497 GCA_964524585.1 uncultured Anaerolineaceae bacterium | reverse complement strand
TGCGCTCAACAGTGCGCCGAACGTGCGTTCCTACGGCCTGGGGAGCATCCGGGCCTGCATCAGTGGGGCGGCGCCACTGCCGCTGGAAGTCCAGGAGAAGTTTGAGAAGCTCACCCGCGGCCGGTTGGTGGAGGGCTACGGACTGACCGAGGCCTCTCCAGCGACCCACGCCAATCCGTTCAACAACCGGCAGAAGGCAGGTTCTATCGGAGTTCCGCTGCCAAACACGGAGGCGAAAGTCGTAGACCTGGTCAGCGGCGAGCAGATGGCCCCGGGTGGCATCGGAGAGCTAGTTGTCAAAGGACCGCAAGTGATGCAAGGTTACTGGGACGACCAGCTGGGCAGCGAGTCCACACTAGAAGACGGCTGGCTGTACACCGGAGACGTGGCGGTGATGGACTCGGACGGGTTCTTTCAGATCGTCAGCCGCAAACAGGACACCATCGTAGCCGGCGAATTCAACATCTACCCACGCGATGTGGAAGAAGTGCTCTACG
>CAZGCX010000285.1:0-3198 GCA_964524585.1 uncultured Anaerolineaceae bacterium | reverse complement strand
AAACGCGAGCCCCAGCGGTACTCTGGAATCGGGGCCTCGACGATGACCGGCGATCCGCTCACGTTATCCTGCACCCAGCGAATCGCCCGGTAGTCACTTGAGAGCGGGATCTGCACCCCAAGGTCGTCGTATACCGCTGTATCCATGTACGCCATCCCGTCTAGCGTGAGCGGGGTGTCCTTCGACATGCGATCGTCCATCTTCGCCGGAGCAGCCGTCAGCGGATAGAGCGCGGCGCCGAACACCGCCGCGGCGATTACGGTCCACCACAGCTGGCGGGCCCGCGCCCCCCAGGACGGAAGGTCGGCTAGCAGCCAGACCAAGGCTGCGGCGGACGAGATGCCGAACAACGTCCAGGCTTGCAGGTAGAACTTGAAGACCGTATTCATTCGCCCGACATCGCCTTGCAACCGCACCACTTCCACTATCACCGTCACGGCGGCGGCGGTACCGACCAGGAACAGGGTGATGCGTTTCTCTGCCGGCTGACCGGGGCGCAGCATGAGCAGCCCCGCCCAGCCCACCATCAACGCCACCAGTGGTGCCAGGCTCAACCCGCCGACCGCCAGGTAGGTTACCAGGAACACGCCGGCCAACAGTGCTGCCACCAGCCAGAATCGAACTGGCCGAAGGCGATTCAGCGCCGAGATCGGCGTGGCGGCCATCCACTGCCTGCTTTCCCAGGCCATCCAGCCAACCAGCACCAACAGGTACAGACCGTACATGGTGAGGTAGTCGCCCAGCGCGGTGCGCGATCCATCCCACAGCTCGGCCTGGCGGTAGCCCGCCCCATACCAGGCGTAATAGGGTTGATACATCACGTAGGCCAAGCCGAGCAGGACGGCTGGCGTGACCAGCAGCTCCAGTAGATCGCGAAGGTCAAGTCGGCCGCGCCGGAGCAGCGGCGCCACAAGCACCGCAATGGCGGCCAGCGCCCAATAGACCGGCACGTCCCAGGCATTGGTCGGCCCCAGCGCCCCCAGCGCCATCGCACCAATGCCGATCCCGGCCAATCTCTCCGGCCAATCTTGCCGGGTCTTGCGGGCGCCCGCCATCACCCAGGAAACTGCCCAAGCCAATGCCAGCACCGTCAGCGGCAATCCGATCATGTGGGCGTGCAGATCGGCATACAGGAAGGTAAAGAATGGGAATTCGGTGATCACGCCGACCTCGCCCGGCGGGGAATTCACCACCCGGCTCGGATCCCAGTACCAATTGTGCAAGCCAATGGGCAGCGGATCCTGCAACGTGATCACCTGCCCCAACCCTCTTACCGCCTCCACCAGTCCCGGCGGGGAGCCGTCGCCGCTTCTGGCGCCGACTTCTTGCACCGCGTTGTAGATCATCCGGACCGTGCCGAGGTTTCCCAACACCACCAGCGCCAGTGCCGCGGCCACGCCGGCCAGCCTGGGGCTGATCGGGCGGCTCGAGCGATAGGCACTTCCCAGCCGCGACACCAGATTGGAGCCGACCGTGTAGGCGCCCATTGCCGCGCTGGCGAACAGAGTCGGCAGCACCAGGTTGTAGGCGACCGACGGCTCCAGTCCGATGAGTCGGATCGGGGTGCCGACCAGTACGAAGCCGAAGTAGTAGTAGTTAATGTACCCACCGGCATACCATGGATCAAATGGAGGGAAGCTGCTGCTCTTCAGCACTGCGTTGAGGTAGGCGAAGTCCATGGGCTTCTCGCCACCCAGATAGCGATGCCAGAGGTCTGGATTCCCCAGGCGGATCAGCAGGTCGAGCAGGAAGAACCCGGCGGTCAGCAGCTCAACCCATTGGATTTCGCGCCGCCGGCGACGCACGAAATCGATCAAGCCCTGCCGGTCGCGCCAGGTGAACAGTGCGGAGATGATCGCCATCAACAGCACCGCCAACAGGATCGCCCCGCGCCCGTAAGTTATTCCCAGGCTGGAAGCCAGCCAGCTTGCCCAGGCCAGGAACAGCAACGCCACCAACCGTGAGATTGCGTAGCCCCCAGACTGCAGGCCGGGAAAGGCGGCTCGCACCATCGGAAAAGCAATCACGCCGAGTGCCGCCAGCGTCACCCACCAGACGACAACTGCCACCGGCTGGGAGCGATTGATCAGGCTCCCAGGCGGGAAGAGCTCGGACCACGTGCCGCCGCTTCGCTGGGCGATGAGCCGCCCTTCGGGCAGCAGCAACCTTGGCGATGGTTCGGCCTTGGTCCCACTCAGATCCCGCGGCGCGGCGTTGATTACTTGACTGACGTCGATCGCCGATAGCAAGTCGGTCAACGCCTGCGGATCGAACTGGTCGGACTTCTCGAAGACCAGAACTTTGGGATGGTCGTAGACGGTGAACGACTCTTCCGAGAGTTGGTCGTGGAACACGAAAGGCCCAAGCCTGGGATTACGTTCGAACACCGCCGCCAGCCGAAAACCGAGCGGCCCAGCCTGATCTTGCGGTTCAGCCTGTGCAGCACAGACCTCGATCTCGGTGCCATCCGGACAATCGAACAGCTGCCGATAGTAGGCGATCGTGAGCGGATAGCGCTGCGGGAGGCGCCCAACCGAGCCGTACTGTCGGCTGGAGGTGATTACCAAATAGTCGCCCTCGGTGAGCGTGCCGACGATGCGCTCCATCTTGTCCGGAAGCCCGTTGCCGTTGCTATCTTCGTCGTCCGGCCAGTACAGTTCCTGATTCACACCTCGATACAGTGTGGCGAATCCATCTCGGCCCTCAATGCGTGCCGGCAGCGCATCATCCCATGAGGACTCGGTGATCAGCACCGACCCACGCAGCTGGGCGCTCCCCGAGCCTGCTCCAGCCGTCAGCTGAATTCGCAACTGGTAGCTGCCGCCTTCCTGAATCTCAACCGGGCGATCCAGCAGCAGCTCGAGCTGGCCAACTTGGGGGTCCACGTGACTGGAGATCAAGTTCCACCCCGACTGCAGCGAAACCGCGCTGCTGACAATGCCGCTGTTGATATAACCATCCCAACGATCGTTGCCCTGACTGCCAAAACTACTGTTCTGCGTATCGCTCGTACGCAGTTGAATCTGATACGAGCCGTTCAGACCGTCAGGCACTCCATATTGCCAATCGGCCGTGTTATCAAGACTGTTTGCCCCGGGCAGGAGGGTTGTGTTCTGCCACCCTTGTTGGTAGAGGGCCATAATCTGCGCCGGGCTTAACGTTTGGCGGTAAAGGGCGACCTCATCCAGATAACCGAAC
>CAZGCX010000284.1:0-3217 GCA_964524585.1 uncultured Anaerolineaceae bacterium | reverse complement strand
GACCAGGATGTCCCATCGACATCGCGAGGTCGCTTGGGCCAATGTCAAAGCAATCAACACCCTCCACGGCCAAAATGTCTGCCAAGCGCTCGACACCCTCCTGATCCTCAATCAAGGTGATTACCAGTGTTTCGCGGTTGGATCGCTCGATGTGCTCCAGCGAGTTGTGGGTGAGCCCATAGTTACCGGCTCGACTCATGCCGCCGGCACCGCGTCTTCCCAACGGATAGTATTTGACGGCCCTCACCGCCGCGCTGGCATCCTCGGGCGTCTTGGTGTGTGGCACCATAATTCCCAATACACCGGTCTCAAGGTAGCCAAGGATGAGCTCCTGGTCATTCTTGGGCACGCGGGCCATGGTGCCCATACCAGTGACCTGTGCGGCACGCACGATGGATTGAATGGTCTCGATCCCAAAGGCGAAATGCTCGGCGTCGATGAAGACGTAGTCGAACCCCAAATGGCCCATGAACTCGACCAACTCGGGCGAGGGGAATCTCAGGTTGAAGCCAAAGGCGGCCAAGCCCGCCTCTCGCTTCTGGGATAGTCGGTCGCTCATTTTCGCAGCTCCTTACAAGGAATCTCCGGACAACGGTCTCTTACCAGGGGGTCACTCGAGCGCCGTGAGCGCTGCTGCTACCGCTTCAGCGCCGGCTCGGACTGTTTCGTCCGCGTACGCGAAGGACAATCGAAGGTAGCCTTCACCCGCCGGACCATACGCGCTTCCCGGCACGGTCACTACATGGGCCTGATGCAGCAGATAACGGGACATCTGCTCAGAGCTGATGCCGTATGCGCGGATATCCAAGAAGAGGAAGAAGGTTCCTTCGGGTGGGCGGAAGGTTCGTATCTCGGCATCTCGGAAGATGGCCATCATCAACGCTCGCCTTCTTGCATAGGCTTGGACCGCCGATCCAGTTATTGACTGCGACTCACTCAGGGCCACAATTCCGGCGTGCTGCACAAAACTCGCAGCCGAGCGGCTGAATTGCACGCTGACACGGCTCATCGCCGTGGTCAATTCGGGAGGTGCCAGGGTATATCCCAGGCGCCAACCGGTCATGGCGTAACTCTTTGAGAAGCTGTTGACCGTGATCGTCCGCGCCCGGGCCGCCGCGGACAGGCTGGCCAGGTTGCGGTGCTGATGTCCGGCGAACACGATGTGCTCATAGATCTCGTCGACGATGAGCACCAGGTCGTGCGTTTCTGCAAGCTCAACAAGCGCCTGTAGCTCTTCCATGCGCATCACCGTACCGGTCGGATTCCAGGGGTTATTGATCAGCATCGCTCGGGTTCGATCGGTGATCGCGTTGTGGATCGTGTCCGGCGAAACGAAAAAGTGACCACCGATCTCTTGGGCGGCGAGCGGAACGGTCACCCCACCGGCCGAACGCACGATCGTGTAGTACGGATCGTAGCACGGGTCGAAGAGCAGCACTTCGTCGCCGGGATCGACCACCGCCATAACCGCGGCATACAAGCCCATGGTGGCACCGCTGGTGATTAGGATTTCTGTATCGGGATCCAGCGAAAGCTGAAAGTCCCGTTGTATGCGCTCGCTGACAGCTCCGCGAAGCTCGGGAATCCCGCGAGCTGGGGGGTAATGGGTTTCGCCGGCTCTGATTGCCTCGATGGCCGCCTCGCAGATGTGGGTCGGCGTTGCGAAATCGGGTTCACCTCGCAGCAGGTAGATTGGCTGAGGCCCCCGCTCGGAAAGCGCCTCAGCCTCGGCTCTGATCTGAGCCACGATGGGCGCGTCGATCTGTCTGACCCGGCTAGCAATCGAGTTCGTCAGAGGTTTCTTTCCTTCCGAACGCAATCACAATCAGTGTAGGTTCTCAATGCGGTTTTGCCCGGGGTTCGATAAGGACTCACGGACCGATTCCGGTCCGGGCCTTCGTCATCAGGTAGCGACCGAGTGTAACGAGCGCCAGCATGTCCAGGACCGCTGTCGCCATGGCGTTTGCCCGGATCCCACCCGCAAATAGGAACGGTCCGATGAGGCTGCCGACCGCGAAACCGGTCCGCTGCACAGCGGTCTTGCTAGCCATCGTGGTTGCGCGTGCGCTGGGCACGAGCTCTAGAAGCAGCGGCGAGGCACATACCAGAGCGAATTCAAATGAGAGGTAGAAGGCAAACAGCATCATTGCCGCGCCAAGAAGAGTGCGCCCCACAAGCGGCAGGAGCAGCGCTGCCAGCAGGTTTAGGCCGATTCCAACCCCAATTGCTCGGAGCTTGTTGACTCGATCGGCGACCCGGGCCACCAGTCCCTCGCCACCGAACTCTGCCAGCCCGATGACAATCGAGAATAGCCCCAGAGCGGCGACCTGCAATCCGAACTGATCTTCGATCCAGGCTCCGTATACGATCGTCACGGTTCCATTACCGGCGCTGGACAGGAAGCCGACTGCCAAAAGCCTGACCACCGAGGGACGGCGAACTACTTGGCTAATCGAATTGAAGATTGTAGGTCTCTTCTCCGATGGCGGGGGATCGGGCGAGATCACTCTCCAGAGCGCAAGAGAACCGAAGATTACCGAGCCCGCCAGCACCGCAAATGGTGCGGTCCATCCGGAGCGCGCGATCAGCCAGCCAACAAGCGGGATCCCGATCAGGAACGACCCCGACCAGCTGAACTCGGTGATGGCGATCGCTGCGCTCTGACGCGACTGGGCAACCCGGTCCCCCAAATAGGCAAAAACAGCAGGGTCGAGCATCGCTTTGGCGATCGCCGCGACCCCCAGGCCGATTGCGAATGTGGCCAGAGTCGGTCGCTGGGCGATAAGCAGGAAGGCAGAGGCATACAGCCCAAGTCCAACCAGCATGGTGAGCTTACGTCCCAGGTGGTCGGCTACGGACCCGAGGATCGGCACCAGCAGCCCCAAGCTTTGGCGAATCGAAACGATCACGGCGATAGTTGTCAGATCAACGGAGAGCCCTCGAGCGATCGCGGGCAGGAATGGATAGACCATTCGGTAGCCAGTGTCTGTGGCCGTGCGGGTGAGCGAGAGGGCCACTAGCTGGAATCGGAGGCGTACGGGTGGTCGGTTCATTGAAGGGGGAAAGCCATGGCTCGACTGATCGCCCTAAAAGGGTCGCAAAGATCGGCTTCAGACGCAGGGCAGAGCGGTTGCATCCAGCTCAGATCGGGCGCCGGCCGGGTCTCGGATCGCTTCGGGCCGTCGTGAACTACGGAGCATTCGGGCCTAAGTGCTCT
>CAZGCX010000283.1:0-3223 GCA_964524585.1 uncultured Anaerolineaceae bacterium | reverse complement strand
GTAGCAAGGATGCGCACTTGCGGCCAGACTCCTCATCCACTCAAATATTGACACTAGAACATACGTTCTATATAATGGAACCGTGGCTCGCCGACGTTTTCCCCAAACCCCTGGCACGGACTCGACCGGTGAGATCCATGAGGCCGGTGTGAGCTACTTCCAGGGGCTGGTGTTCCGGCTCGATCCGCAGCTGGCTGACCGATTGCGGCTGGCCGCCTACCTCCGCAGGCGCAGCCCGACTGCGCTTGCCGCTGAGCTGGTGCAGCGCGGCCTCGAACGTGAGGCCGCCCGCCAGCGTGCGGAGGCTGCGCTGTCGGTGCTGACCCCACGCGAGCGCCAGGTCGCCAAGCTAGCACTCGATGGCCACACCAATCGCGAGATTGCCGGAGCACTGGTAATTTCGCCGGAGACGGTGAAGTCCCACCTACGTAACTTGTTGGGCAAGTTCGGATTGCAAAGCAAGGCCGAGCTTCGGCTGCAACTGCGCGAGCTCGATCAAGACCCCTAAGCGCGCCCCTCCGCGACGGCCGGCATGGGACTGGTCGCGATTCCTGCGAAACCCTGACCGCCAGCCGGTGTTTTCCTTCGCGGGGATGATTGCCGGACCGTTACCCCGCGGCTGATCTCAAATGGAGGAGGAGTTCCTTATGGACCGAATCATGGGGGCGTTCACCTTTCGTAGAGGGGTGTACGCCGAAGTTGAAAACGACGCCTCGTACACCAGCACCGCATGGATTCTGGTCGCAATCTCCGCGTTCCTGGCTCAACTGGGAGCCAATGCCGCTGATGGCTTCGACGAGCCCATCCGCTGGCTGATCCGGGCGGTCATTGGGACGATCTTTGCCATCATCGGATTTGCGATCGGCGCCTGGCTGATCGATTTCGTTGGGCGCAGCGTCTTCAAAGCCGAGGTGAACTTCGGCGAACTCGTCCGCACCCTCGGACTAGCATACGTCTGGAGAGCGGTGGGCGTGCTCGGCGTGGTAGGCGCAGTGTCCACCGCCTTGGCCTGTGTGGTGGCGCCAGCGCAGGTGGCCGGGGCGTTGCTCGGGCTGGCAGCCTGGTTCGTGGCCGCCAAAGAAGCGTTGGATCTCGACACTGGCCAGGTCATCGTCACCGTGATCATCGGCTGGGTAATCGGGCTGGTTGTCGCATTGTTTTCGGGCATCGTGCTTGGAGCGCTCGGTCTCGGAGCCGCTGCAGTAGGCGGGTTGCTCGGCTAATCAGAACCGGGCGCAAGCACCGCAAGCCTCACAAGACCGTGCAACAAAAGCAAAACCGCCGATCGCAATTGCGATCGGCGGTTGACTTGCCGGGCCTGTTGCTCAGCCCTCGTCGAGCACCATACGCCCGTTGGGATCCAAACCATAGCTCAGGGTGCCTTGCGGTACGCGATTGCTGACCTCCAGCTGGCCCGAGTCCATGGCTTCCCACATCGCCTGAAAGGGATCTTTGTCCGCCACCCACTTCTCAGCGATCACTACCCCGTGGCCGGGCAGCACGGTGAAGGCCAGTTGCCTGGGGTCCTCGGGATTCTGCAAGGCTTGCGATCGAGAGAAGGCCTGCTTGATCGCCTGCGCCTGCGCCTGCGTGGCGCACGAGACTGGGTAGTGATAGTAGGGATCATCCAGCGGTACGTGCTCGACCCATCGCGGATCGAAACTCTGCACCCCACGGTGTCCGTGTAGCTTCGATCGCACCACCGGGACTGGCCGGTCAATCTCCCATGGCTGGTCCAGCTCAATCCGGGGCAGCTTGCTGTCCATGTCCATCAGTTCCACCGCTTCGGAGGAGGGGGGATCGTTGCGCCGGCCCTGGACATGCCGAACCTGGGCGCCCTTGCCGTCGCCACGTACCCCCACGATCACCGCCAGATCATCATCGCCCAGGTCGTCCTTGTCCACCGGTCGGGCGCTCCCGGTCACGGTTGCGATCAGCGCGTCGAGGCGCGGCTCCCAGGTGGCGAAGCAGCCCTCGCTATATTGGTTCGCCACTCCTTCTGCTACCGCCGGCACCTGCACCAGGTCGGCGATGCGCACCATCTCGGTAAAGAACTGGCGCTTGCCAAGCTCTGGGCCGGCCCGCAGCATCGCCGCCCGAGCAGGCAATGCCTGCCAGTCCACGGCCGGAATCAGATCACCGACCAACTGGTGGTCGGTGATCTCCTCGGTGCTCATTACGGTGACCATGCGCAGCACCAACTCTTCGAACGGTGCCGCGCCATCGCTCATGTCGATCCTGGGATAGGCACCGACCAAATCGAAGAGATGGGCCCACAGCGGCCGATCGTCGCCGACTACTAACAGCAGCCGAATGCTCTTGGCCTGCGCCTGAACCTGACGCTCGAGCGCCAGGATGGGTCCGCCTCTTCGACCCTGCTCGAGCAGCACCCGGTAGGACTGCGGCGCCAAACCGGGGAATTGGAAATCGGTCGGATCGATTGGATCCTTGCTTAGCGCCGCGACGAAGCGCTGGAGCGACTCTTCATACTCGCGGGTCGTGAGATGCAGTAGGGTGAAGACGGTGGGGTTGTTCTCAAGTTCGAATTGACGCCGGCCGGTGAAGAACAGCGCCTCGCGCCACGCAACAGGCTCGCCGAAGCGAGCCGTGGTCATCAAGATGTCGGTATGACCGTGAGGCTGGTCTTGTACCTCATGGCCAAGCATTTCAAAACTACGCAGGAGTTCATCGATCACGCCCTCGAGCAGCGAGCTGGTGGCGCCGGGCACAAACGCCACACTCTGCTTCTTCAGCCAGGCGTGCGTCGGTAGGGAAACTGTCCGCTCAAGCATAGAACGGTTGCGATTGACCTCCTCCACGGCTTGCCTCGGTGTCGAATGGCTACCTAAAACGCGGTGTTTCAAGTATTGAAACACCGCGTGCTTCCTACTGGTCGCGCCGCGGTCGCAGATTGTATCACCCTGCCAAAGCATCTACAATCGTGGCCCGAATGCGCCAGCGTATACTGCACTGGTTCTTCACCATACTGGTTCGCACGTTGTCCAAGACCCGGGCCGAGGGCCTAGAAAACGTCCCGAGCTCCGGTTCGTACCTGTTGGTCAGCAACCATCTGAGCATGTCCGACCTGCCGGTTTCTTACATCTACCTGGGCGGCCCCCACATCACCGGCTGGGTGGCAGAGAAGTGGCGCTACCATCCGCTGTTCACTCCCATCTTGCGTTTGGGAGGCGGGATCTTTATCGAGCGCGGCGAGGTCGATCGC
>CAZGCX010000282.1:0-3235 GCA_964524585.1 uncultured Anaerolineaceae bacterium | reverse complement strand
CCTGGTGGATCCGGCAGGCGATCAGCCGCGCTATCGCCGACCAGGCGCGCACGATTCGAATCCCGGTCCATATGGTCGAGACCATCAATCGCCTGATGCGCATACAGCGGCGAATGGTCCAGCAATTGGGCCGCGAACCGACCTCTGAGGAATTGGCGCTGGAAATGGAGTTCCTCGAGCCGGAGGACATCAATGCCATCCTGCGGGCCCGGGCGGAGGAGACTCCGCTGGACCCGGCGTTGGATGGCAAGTGGCGGCGAGCGGCGGGCAAGGTGCGCAAGATCATGCGAATCGCCCAGGAGCCGATGTCGCTGGAAACTCCGGTCGGTGCGGAGGACTCCAGCCAACTGGCCGACTTCATTGAGGACGAGACGTTGCCAGAACCGGTCGATGCGGCCGCCAAGGAACTCTTGAAAGAACAGGTTCAGAGCGCCCTCTCGGTGTTGACCGAGCGCGAACGGCAAGTTTTGGAAATGCGTTTCGGATTGCAGGGTGGGAAGGACTACACCTTGGAAGAGGTCGGCAAGTACTTCCAGGTAACGCGGGAGCGCATTCGACAGATCGAGGCCAAGGCGTTGCGCAAGCTGCGCCACCCAACCCGCAGCCGGCACCTGAGAGACTATCTATCTTGATTTGGCGGAAACGCGCCCATTGCGGACTGCGAGAAAACGCAGTCCGCTTTGGTTTGCTCTGAGCGAAGGCGAAGTTCCAGCAGGTCTGAACAAAGCCGAACTCCCTGCGAGCGTAAGCCGTGCCCGCACGGGTATATGACTGGTCGGCTGCTCGGACCCGTCGGATGGACCAGTCGACCGGCGCCACCGAGTGGCTGTGATATAACCAGCAGCACCCACACATCCGCTGACGAGTGCTTCAGCGAGGAGCTCATTCCCCAGTACATGTCCCGGAGGACAGCTAGATGCCTGTAAAGGCCCTCGAACCCGCCGAGCTTTGCGTACGCTGTGATCCCAAGCAGTTCACATTCGTATCCACCAAGGAACTGGAGCGGCTTAGCGACTTCATCGGCCAACCGCGTGCCGTCCAGGCACTGGACTTCGGCATCGGGATTCAGCAGAAGGGCTACAACATCTTTGCCTTCGGACCGGAAGGGATTGGCAAGGAAAACCTGGTCCGCAAGCGATTCGGGGCCGCCGCGGCGGAGGGGCAGGTGCCCCCCGACTGGTGTTACGTTCACAACTTTGAGCAGCCGCACGCGCCGAGAGCGATCCAGCTCCCGGCCGGTCGAGGCGCCGAGTTCAAGGCTGACTTGGATGAATTTGTCGCAGATCTGCGAAATGTGCTGCCGGCGACTTTCGAGAGCGAGGAGTACCGCACGCGGGCGCAGGAGGTCCAGCAGACGGTTGGTGAACAGTCAGAACGGGAGCTTTCCGAGCTGCGCGAGGAGGCCGAGCGGCGAAAGCTGGCGCTGCTCCGGACTCCGGCCGGATTGGCGATCGCCCCAGTAAGCCAAGGCGAAGTGATTTCGCCGGAGGAGTTTCAAGCATTGCCCCAGGAGCAGCGGGATCAGCTGGAAAAGGACATCCAGGAGCTCCAGGAGCAGCTTCAGAAACTACTGCAGAACGCCCCTCGGCTGCAGCGGGAGCTGCGCCGCCAGATCTCTGAACTCGACCGCAAGATGGCAGAAACCGCGGTCGCTGGTCTGATGGCCGAGTTCCGGGAAAAATACGCCGATCTACCTGCCGTATTGGAACATCTGGAAGCGGTCAGGCTCGACGTGGTCAAGAACGTCAAGGCGTTTATCGCCGCCGACGATCAAGGCCAGGATGACGACGTCTCGTCGCTCTCGAGCGGCACCCTGGCCGCATTGCTGGCCGGACGGAGCCACATGGCGGCGCGCAGCTACCAGGTGAACCTGCTGGTGGACCACGCCAGCACGGATGGCGCTCCAGTGGTCTACGAAGACAACCCAACCTACCAAAATCTGCTGGGCCGCATCGAACATGCGGCGCAGATGGGGGCGTTGATTACCGACTTCAATCTGATCAAGGCCGGTGCGCTGCACCGGGCCAACGGCGGCTATTTGATCGTAAGCGCCGCTAAACTGTTTCAGGATCCATTTGCCTGGGAGGGACTGAAACGGGCATTGCGATCCGAACAGATCCGGATCGAGACCCCCGGTCAGCTCCAGAGCTTTGTCAGCACCGTCTCGTTGGACCCGGAACCGATCCCGCTGAATGTGAAGGTAGCAATACTGGGTGATCCAACCTTGTATTACCTGCTCAACGAAGTCGATCCGGAGAGCCGCGAGCTCTTCCGAGTGGCTTCTGACTTCGACGACCAAATGGATCGCGAGGCCGACAATCAGCAACTGTACGCCCGGCTGATTGGCAGCCTGGCCGAACGCTATGAATTGCGCCCATTAGACCCCACAGCGGTGGCCCGGGTGATCGAGCACAGTTCGCGGCTCGCCGGCGATGGGATGAAGCTTTCCATTCAGATGAATCAGGTCACCGACTTGATACGCGAGGCAGATTACTGGGCGGATCAGGCAGGAAGCGAATTGATCGTGGCCGAGCACATCGAGCACGCGATTCAGGCTCAGATCTACCGTTCCGACCGGATACGGGAGCGCATCCATGAGCTGATCCGGCGGCAGACTATTCTGATCGACACCGAGGGATCCCAGGTCGGCCAGGTCAACGGCCTGTCAGTGATCGACTTCGGCAACTTTACCTTCGGAAGACCGAGCCGAATAACAGCCCGGGTGCGAGCCGGCAAGGGCGAAGTGATCGACATCGAGCGAGAAGTCGACATGGGCGGGCCGATCCACACCAAGGGGGTACTGATTTTGGGATCGTTCCTCGGTGCTCGCTATTCGGCCGATCAGCCGCTCTCGCTGACCGCCAGCCTGGTGTTCGAGCAATCCTACGCTGGAATAGAGGGCGACAGTGCCTCCTCTGCCGAACTGTACGCTCTGCTATCAGAAATCTCCGGTGTGCCAATTAAGCAATCGCTGGCTGTTACCGGATCGGTCAACCAGCTTGGACGTGTGCAGGCGATCGGTGGAGTGAACGAGAAGATCGAGGGGTTCTTCGACGTCTGCAAGTTGGGTGGACTGACCGGCGAACAGGGCGTCCTGATCCCTAGCTCGAACGTGCAGCATCTCATGTTGCGTTCCGAAGTGGTAGAGGCGGCTGAGCAAGGCAAGTTTCACGTTTACGCGGTTGAAAACGTTGACCAGGGGATCGAGATTCTGACCGGGGTGTCCGCCGGGGAA
>CAZGCX010000281.1:0-3240 GCA_964524585.1 uncultured Anaerolineaceae bacterium | reverse complement strand
GGCTTCCACCCCGTAGGCCAGGTGCCCGTAATAAAACTGATTGAGGTACAGCTCGAGGATCTCGTCCTTGGTGTAGCGGCGAGCGATCTCGGCTGCTAGCATGATCTCGCGGATCTTGCGCAATGCAGTGCGCTGGGAGGCTTCTTCGGGAGACAACAGCAGGTTGCGAGCGATCTGCTGTGTGATGGTCGACGCGCCGGAGGCGATTTCGCCAGCTCGCAGGTTCTGCCAGATGGCCCGTACCAGCGCGGCCGGGTCGAACCCAGGGTTGCTGTAGAAGCCGGAGTCCTCGGTCGCGACGGTGGCCGCGACCAGGAAAGGCGAGATCCGCTCGAGCGGCACGTAGGTCCGCCGGCCTGCCTGTGGATCAAGGATCTCGTAAAGCTGGTTGCCGTTTCGATCGTAGATGCGGGTGGTCTCGAACTGCGCCGCGTGCTGCTGCAGGTCTTCCACCGAGGGCAGGGTGGAGGCCAGCGCGTAGTACTGGTACAGGCCGAAAGAAGCCAGCCCGATCGCCACCGCGACCACCGCAAACAGACTCAAGATGGCCATGCGAAGCAGGCAGCCACCGAACCCGCTGCGTTGTGGCGGCTCGGCATCCCAAACCTGAACGAATGCTGCTGGCCCAACACGGGTGGCGCCCAGGTCCCGTTCCGGTACCCGTTGGGGAAGGTCTTCGAAGAGCGGTGGGAGGCCTGAGGGCTCCGTATCCGCCCGGGGACGTGCGGCGGTTGTCGCCTGGCTATCGGTCTCCGCATCCGATCCGCGGGTCGTCGCCTGGCTTCCGGCATCCGGTGGCTGATCGGCGGCCGTTTCACTCGGGTCGACAAACGGAGGCGTCGGTTCACCGCCTTCAAAGCTGCCGGCCATCCATCCGCCGGTCAGGCCGGGAGAACCAGTTGGGTGTCGATCGGGAACGGATTCGGACGGTTGAGGCTCCCCTTCGGTCAGCTTACGCAGCCGACTGCCGGGATCATCCTCATGGACCACTTCAGGAGCGGAATCGTCTGGCTGTGCCTCGTCAGCAGGACCGGGCCGCTCGGCGCTCTCATCCTGCCCCTCGGCAGCCGACGGCTGCTCGTCGACCATGGGGCGGCATTATAGCACGCCCGTTTTTTGCGCATTTCTTGGGGTTATGTAAAGCGATGGGGCCGGCGGCAAGTCCCGGCCGCTTCCGGCTTGCTCAGAACCAGCAGCCCCCAGCGGCCGGTCAGTCGGCTGCTTCCGGCTTGCTCAGAACCAGCAACCCCCAGCGGCCGTTCATCACCACCTTGTCGTCCTGGTTCTTCACCCGGACTTCCAGGTCCACCCGGCCACCGCCCAGGCGCGGCATCGGTTTGTGATCGACCACCTCAAGCTCGGCGTGGACGGTATCGCCGATGAACACCGGCTGACTAAAGCGCCAGTCGCCGATATCCCGCCAGGCGATCACGGTCCCTTCGATCAACCCGGTGCGGAATGCCAACCCGGATGCGATGGACAGCACCAGCAGTCCGTGCGCCACGCGTTGCTGGTAGAACGAACTCTGGGTGTAGGCCAGATCGGTATGGATGGAGTTGTAGTCGCCGGATAGGCCGGCGAAGTTGACGATGTCCGCTTCGGTGATCGTTCGGCCAGCAGTCGTGATCTGCTCACCATCGGTGAACTCCTCGTAGTACAGCCCCCGGCTAACCTCCATCGTGTACTCCAATCGGCATGCAGCCATTCTAAATGAGCCGGTCGATCGGATCAATCGGCTTTGACCTTGCCCAGCAGCCTCCGTACAATTCGGCTGTGCGTGAATGGAACCTTACCGCCGGCGATCCGATCAGTCTGCGGCTGGCGGCCGACGCCCGAATCAGCACTCCCAACTACGTCGACGATCAGATCTGGGAGCTCCGGCTCGGAGGCGGCGAGCCAAATGCGCTGGCGCTGCAGACCACCTACGGCCTGCGCGCTCGCAGCATGCGGATCTTTCCCGGCTTTCGACTCGGCGATGAAACCTGGCTGGCGCCCGAGCGGTTCCACGCGCCGCCAAGGCTGTTAGCCTTCCTGCCGAACTACTTGCGTCTGCGTTTCGAACCGGTTCCTGCATTGGAAGTTGTGGCGGAATACTGGGTACCGGAATCGAACCTGATTGGAGGGCGGTTCACCCTGCGCAACAACTCCGCCGAGCCAATTCGGCCCTGGCTGCTGCTGCACGCTTTGCTGCATCCCGGAGACCAGCCACAGTCGGTCAGCAGCCTGCTGCATCAAGGGGCGATGGTGCTGCAGGGGAACACCGGTAACCTGGCTCCGGTGATTTTCTTGGCCGGCGGGGCGCAAGCGGCCAACGCTCCGTATCCTGCACTGTCGGTGAAACCGATGCTGCCGCCCGAATCGAGTGAGGCGTTCGGCTGGGCCCACGCCGCCTGCGCCGAGATCGGAGAGTCCTTTCAGATGGCACGGGATCTGGTGGCGCGCAATTGGGACGCCGAACTGGCGCGAGTGGAGCAGCTGAATGCCGGATGGATTGAGCTGGAGACCGGTGAGCCGGAATGGGATGTGGCCCTGGCCATGTCGCAGAAGGTTTCGCTGGCGGGCTACGTGGGGCCGACCCGCGACTTGCCGCACGCCTCGGCTGTGCTGACCCGATCCCCCGACGCCGGGTTCTCACCCAATGGCGATGGCCGAGACTACGGCTCGGGGTGGGACGGCCTGAGCGCTGGCGAGGCCTATTTGAACATCGCCCAAATCCTGCCGTGCGCTCCGGATTTGGCCAAGGGAGTCCTGCTTGACTTCCTGGCTTCGCAGTCGCCGGACGGCTCGGTGGATGCCAAGCCAGGCTTGGGCGGACAAAGCAGCGGTTGGCTCAGTCCGCCACTGCTGAGTACGCTGGCACTGCGTGTTTATCAACACACCGAGGACCGGCAGTTCTTGGAGGAAGTGCATGCTCGGCTGGCTCAATTCGTGGAGGCCTGGTTCGATCGGCGCCATGATCGCGATCAAGACGGCGTTCCAGAATGGGACCACGCGCTGCAGTCTGGTTTCGATGACTGGCCCGCCTTCAACCTGTGGAACGATTGGGGCCAAGGGCTGGACATTAGCAGTGCCGAAACTCCCGATCTCGCCTGCTACCTGCTACGTGAGATCGAATCGCTGGCCGAGATCGAGCGCATCCTGGGGCGGCCTCCGGAAAACGACGTTATGGATCGGCACGCCAGTGATCTGCGGACCGCGGTCGAGCGGCCCGGTGCCGCGCGGCTCACGTACCGGAACGCG
>CAZGCX010000280.1:2038-3266 GCA_964524585.1 uncultured Anaerolineaceae bacterium | reverse complement strand
GGCGTCGCCGCGTCGCCGCCCGACACGCCTTCCAGGTCAAAGCGGCGCTGCTCCTGCCACCGGTGAAAGGCCTGGAGCGTCAGGCGCTTGTGGACGCGGTCGCGCCGACGGACCCACCTCATGCTGAAGAGCAGCGACAGCGCCAGTACCACAGTGGCTGCAATAGAGACCACCCCAAATGCGATCAGGCAGCCGATCAATAGTCTGGTTTCACGGCGTTTCGGAGTCATCTGATTGGTGGTTGGCTCGCTCCACCGGAGGAATACCACAGTTTGGCTTGCTTAACCAGGAGCGTCGGACTCCCAGTACAGGAGCGACACGGCAGGGTATTTCAAGGCAGGATATGAAACTTATCAGTGGAGGTCGATCGTGGAAATAACGCAGGAGCTCGAACAGTTCATCCGCAAGGAGATTCTGGTCAAGGACGACGCTTCGACTCTTGACCCGGAGGAGTCTCTTCTGGAAACCGGAGTCGTTGACTCGCTTGGGATACTCCGCCTCGTGACATTTATTGAGGAGCGCTTTGGCGTGGTCATAGGCGACGTGGACGTAGTTCCCGAAAATTTCGAAACGATCAAAGCCATGGAATCGCTAATCGAACGACGGCGAGCCGAAGCCTAGTTGACTTCGTCTGGCTTGTCGGTCGCAGTCAGCCAACGCTTCATCACACAGGTCTGGCTTTGCTGGCTGGCGGATCGCATTCGGAAACCCACGAGTCCGATCTCACTTGAAATCGAGTGACACGCCGACTACTTCTGCTCAACGGGCTGGCCGCACTGATGATCCCGCTGCACCACTCAACCGCACTTGGCCTTCAAGCGCTCTTTGAGTGGACCAACCGATATCGACCGGTGGCGGTTCCAAACTTCGATCAACTCGGCAGTCTCTCGTACTACGTCCTCATGTTCATCCGACAGCTCGATGCATTCGCTGTTCCGGCCTTCCTCTTCATCTCCGGGTTGTTCCTGGCGTTTATGGCCCGCGGAGGGCGTGAGGTCACTCTGTCGATGGTGCTCCCGCGGATCAGAGTCCTGCTGATCCCGCTCGGGGTATGGACCTTCGTCCGCTACTTGCTCTTAATGCGGCTTCCCACATCTCTTGACGACGTGCTTGGCCCCTACTACTACATCGTCGTCTTGATCCAGCTCTACCTGGTGGCGCCGTTACTGGTCCGCCAGGTACGAGCGCACTGGCGATTGAGCTTAGCGGCCGCGGCGGCCATTCAACT
>CAZGCX010000280.1:0-2028 GCA_964524585.1 uncultured Anaerolineaceae bacterium | reverse complement strand
GAGAGCATCATGTTCTTCAACCTGATGGGGGTTGAAACGCCTGTTCTCGAATTCGTCACCCGCTTCAACGTACTGTGGATTTTCCCGGCAAGCATCATGCACTTCACATTGGGCTTGGTAGTTGGGCTCCACATGGAGAGGGCGGCAGCCTGGCTTCATCGAATGAGATGGTGGCTGCTGGGCGCTACTCTCATCACGCTTTCCCTGACCATGGTCGAGTACCGGCTCTTGGCTCACTTCTCTGACCGGGCTTGGCTTGGGCCGAACAATCCCGGGCTGTCTAGGATTCTTTATTCGACTTTGGTTGCCCCCTGTTTTCTGGCGTTTTCGGGCATTAAAGTTCCACAGGCCCACAGATTGGCTCAGCTTGGAGCCAGTTCACTGGGCATCTACCTGACCAATATTCCGTTTGCCTTCTCGATTGCATCTATCATGTATCACCTGGCGCCTGTTACGCTCGGTATCCAGCTGGTCTACCAAATCGTTCTGGTTGCGGCTGGTCTCGGTGGGCCGCTGCTCCTGATGTGGCTCTGGAAACGATCACCAGCACGCAGATTCTATCGCTTGGCATTTGGGTAACCGGTTGCGATCCGCGGGCGGCCTAGGCTGTTGGCACCCGGAGCGGATCGCCGTCCCCAAGACCCCTCAACCTTGAAAAACGGCAAGAATCAGCTGCGAATTGCCTACGCCATTCAAAACGTCGACGGTATCGACTTGACCATCGATGTTGGGGACGGAGTTCCGGTAAAGAATGCATTGAATGGTCTGAGGCGAAGGGGCCATACCGTCAAGCTCATCAGACTGCGCGGTCGGTCCGTTATGGAGGGCGAAGACTTCCTACGTCCCGAGTCGGGCCGCAAGATGCCCCTGGGTGCTACCGGGTCATGGCCTTTTCTCAAGGCTGAGAGCGCTGTTCGGCGGCTGCAACGGGCACTTCGTCTTCCGTACTTCGCGTTGTTCGACTCGGTCCGCTTCTATGAGGCCTGCCGCCGGGGCCTTCCCGCCTACGATGTGTGCCACGAACATCATGGAGTCTTTGGCATCGGTGCCGGGTTGGCTTGCAGGCGGCTGGGCGTCCCATATGTCCTGACCTTCAGCGCCGACCAATTCCTGGAAATGCGAATCAAGGGAGAACGATTCCGAGGTATTCACGCAAGATTGGCTGCGATGGAGACTTCAATGGCGTTGCGCTACGCAAGCGTTGTCATCACTGTCTCCGAGGCCGCTAGACGCAATCTGGTCGAAACCTGGCAGGTCTCCCCGACCAAAATCGAAGTACTTGCCAATGGCGTCGACCTCGATCTGTTCGGGAAGGAAGTTGATCCTGCTCCGATCCGCGAGAAACTCGGACTGGACGGAAAACCGGTGATCGTCTTCGTTGGGGGATTCCAAGTCTGGCACGGCCTCGATGAACTCCTGGCGAGCTTCGTCCGTGTTGTGGAGGCGATCCCGGAGGCGCGTTTGCTGCTCGTCGGAGATGGTCCTACAAGGAATGAGTTGCAGCGCAAAGCGACCGACCTGGGAGTTGCTTCCTCCATGTCAATCACCGGGATGATTCCACAATCAGGCGTGCCGGCGATGCTTGCCGCTTCCGATATTGCTGTCTTGCCGTACCCGCAATTCCAACAGGAATTATGGTTCTCTCCGCTGAAACTCTACGAATACATGGCGGCCGGAAAGGCGATCGTGGCCTCCAATTCCGGGCAGATTTCGGAGACCATTCGGGATGGTGAGAACGGAGTGCTGGTGGAGGCCGGCAATGTTCGGGCCCTCGCCGATGCTCTGATTGGGTTGCTCCAGAATCCGGGGCTTCGGCGTCAGCTTGGTCACAGTGCGCGTCAGCAGGCCGTTGAACGACACTCGTGGACACGGTACGTTGATCGGTTGGAGGGGGTGTACGCTCGTGCTCTGGCGGGTGCGCCAGCTTAAGATGCAATACGGGGCCGAAGTCTCGGAGTCGAACGCTCGGGCAGTCGCCATTCAGCAACCTGAGAGCGCGTTTGGCTTGGTTTCTGGCCGCACGACGCC
>CAZGCX010000279.1:0-3300 GCA_964524585.1 uncultured Anaerolineaceae bacterium | reverse complement strand
CGCCGATGGGCCCAACGTGCCGAAGTTGCCAGGCGACAGTCCGATCTGGTAGTCATCGCCGCTGAGAGTGTTCGAGAAGTAATCGCCCTTAAGGTCCCGGTCCAACTGCAGCTCGACCTCATCGCCTTTGTACATCAGGCTACCGGAGGAGATCTGCACGAATGTGTTGTCGGTCACACGCACGCCCAGGTAGAGCGCATCGCTGGTCCAACCGATGTAATAGGAGGCCGAAACATCGCTGACTCCGCTCCAGTTGCTGGCACCAAACACGTTTGAATTCAGGCTGTGGGAGCTGGAGGTCCAATCGCTCAGATCGGCGTCGATGGTCGGGGCGCTGCTGAGCGCTCCGGCCTCCACCGGCACCCCGTTTGGCCGGGTGTCCACGGTTCCCGGTGCCAGCGTGATGGTGGGCTCGGGGGTGGTGTCCGGTGTGGCTTCTCCACTGCCTCCGGTGGGACTTGGGGTTGGCTCAGGCGTATTGTCCTGCGCCACTACCGGGGTAGAGCTGGCTCGAGGCTTGGTCTGCGTTTCGGCGACCATTGCAGTCAGCGTAATGTCCGGCGTCGGAAAAGCAAACGGCGTGGGCGACGAGGCGCCAGGCAAGGTGCAGCCTGCCAGCGTGACGGCGATGAGCAGGAGCGGGATCAGGAGACGTTTCATAGGTGTGGTCGCGGTCCGCGCACGGCACTCGAACGTGCTCGGTACGCAGGACGGGCGATTTTACACTGATCGTTAGATTGGGGAAAACGCAAGAATGGGCAGGCCCCAGCAAGCAGCAGGGTGGGCCCCTGCAAACAATGGGGCGGGACCCAGCAACAATGGGGCGGGGTCCAGCAACAATGGGGCGGGTGGGAGTCGAACCCACACGAGGTCGCCCTCAGAGGATTTTAAGTCCTCTGCGTCTGCCAGTTCCGCCACCGCCCCGCGCCGATAGTATAGCCTCGCTGCTGGGCCGGGCGCCCAGGGTGCACAGCCAACTTGGAGCCCCGGCAGACTTCCGTCGGGCTCGGTGCGCCGGGCTCAATTGCTGCCCGGTCGAGCCCCAAATCGGTCAAATCGACCCACATGCTATAATCCCGCAGATTCCCCATGTTAAAAGGTATCACTCGGCTGTTCGGCGGCGATCCGATCGGCCAGGAGCTGGAGCGCTATCAGAAATACGTCGACCGGATCAATGCCCTGGAACAGCAGTTCCGTGACACCGACGACCAAGCGCTGAAGGCCCAAACCGCACAATTCAGGAGCCGATTGGCCTCCGGAGAGACGGTCGACGACCTGCTTCCGGAGGCTTTTGCCGTGGTGCGCGAGGTCTCGGTCCGAACCGTAGGCTTGCGCCACTTTGACGTGCAGCTGGTCGGCGGAGTGGCTTTGCACGAAGGCCGCATCGCAGAGATGAAGACCGGCGAAGGCAAAACGCTGGTGGCGACCATGCCGATCTATCTCAACGCGCTGGGCGGCAAGGGCGTCCACCTGGTCACGGTCAACGACTACCTGGCCCGGCGTGACGCTCGCTGGATGGGCCCGATCTTTGATTTCCTGGGCCTCTCGGTCGGGGTGCTGCAGGAGGCCGCCCGCACTGAGCACGGCCGCAAGGCTTTTCTCTACGACCCGACCCAGGAGTCTGGTCAGGAGGACGTGCACCAGCTGGTGCTGGTGGATCGGCGCCAGGCATACCAGGCTGACGTCACCTACGGTACCAACAACGAGTTTGGCTTCGACTACCTGCGCGACAACATGGCCCAGACGCTGGAGGCTCGATCTCAGCGCGGCCACCACTACGCCATTCTGGATGAGGTCGACAACATCCTGATCGATGAGGCCCGCACGCCGCTCATCATCTCTGGACCTTCGCACGAGGATCCGGAGATGTACGAGCAGATGGCGCGGGTGGTCAAACAGCTCTCTCCGGAAGACTACGAAGTCAACGAGCGGGACCGGACGATCTCGCTGACCGAGATCGGCGAGGACCATGCCGAACAGCTCATCGGCACACCGCTGCGTGATCCAGACCGGCCGGAGGACATCACCCCCGAGCAGGCCAGGCTGCTGGGCTATTTGGAACAAGGCTTGCGGGCAGAGTACCTGTTCAAGCGCAACAAGGACTACGTGGTGCAAGGCGGCAAAGTGATCATCGTGGATGAGTTCACCGGCCGCATGATGGCCGGCCGGCGCTGGTCGGACGGGCTGCATCAGGCGGTGGAGGCCAAGGAGGGGGTGAAGATCCGCGAGGAGAACGTCACCTACGCCACGATTACCCTGCAGAACTATTTCCGCATGTACGACAAGCTGGCCGGGATGACCGGCACGGCGGTGACCGAGGCCGAGGAATTCAACAAGATCTACGAAGTCGATGTGCTTCCGCTCCCCACCAACCTGGAATACATCGCCATGCGGCCGGATACCGATCTGGTCGAGCTAGACTTCCGCGAGAACTCCCATAAATTCTCGTTCTATGCCCGGGCCGATGACCCGCAGGCGACGCCGGTCTTCTGGCGCCGAAAGGATTATCAGGATGAGGTGTACCGCACCGAAGAAGCCAAGTTGCGGGCGGTCACCATGGAGATCCTGCGGCGGCACTCGATTGGGCAGCCGCTACTGGTCGGCACCACTTCAGTCGAGCTCTCCGAGAAGCTGTCCGAACGCCTCAAGGCCGACTACCTGCAGCGGCTGACGATGATTCAGATCCTGCGCGATGCCTATATGGAGGCGCATGAGATCCCAGATGACGGACGGCGGGTAGAGGAGTTGCAGCAGCTCTACGGCCCGCTAGAGTCTCTATCGACCGGGCTGGTGCGGCCGTTCGCCCGCGAGCTCGAGCTGGCCATGAATCCGGTCAAGCCGGAGAATCTGGCGCGCCTGGCGAAGCTGCTGGGGCTGGAAGAGCAACACCTGCCCAGGCTGGAGCAGGCGCTGCAAGGCGGCATCCAACACAACGTGCTGAACGCCAAGAAGCACACTGAGGAGTCCCAGATCATTGCCGGAGCGGGTGGGTTTGGCGCAGTGACCATCGCCACCAACATGGCCGGCCGCGGGGTCGACATCAAGCTCGGCGGTGAGCTGCCGGAAGAGGTGCTGGCGACCATCAACCGGGTGCTGCGCCGCAGCGGCGTCGATGACCCGGAGGCGCTGAATCCGGAAGAGCGGCTTGCAGCGTTGGAGTCGGTCGACGCTGAGACCATCGGGATTTACGAGGCGGAGGTCACGCGCTTCCGGAACTTCATGGAAGAGGAACAGCTGGTTCGCCAGGCCGGCGGGCTGCACGTGCTGGGCTCCGAGCGTCACGAGGCGCGCCGCATCGAC
>CAZGCX010000278.1:0-3303 GCA_964524585.1 uncultured Anaerolineaceae bacterium | reverse complement strand
AGACATCCTCACCAAAGTCTCACGTGCTAACGAAACTTTAGAGACACCACACTAGCAACATCACCTCAGGTATCCCCCCTCTGGGGATTAGCGCGGCTGACCGCACGCTGAGTGAGCGTGTGGTGGCGGTGGCTACCTGCGCACGCGGTCCTGCAGTGGCTTACCTGCGCACGCGGTCCTTAAGACCCTTGCCGGCCCTGAAGCTCGGAACGGTCATCGCAGGGATTTCGATCTTCTCTCCGGTCTGTGGGTTCCGACCCAACCGCGCCGTCCGTCGCCGGACACCGAACGTCCCAAAACCTGTGATCGTGAAGTCGCGCCCCGCGTCAAGCTCCTCCGCGATGATGCCTTCTCCTGCGTCCGTCGAAAAGATCGCCTTGATTGCCTGCCTAGCCTCCTCCTTCGACAAACCCACCCTTGCCGCCAGCTTGCCCGCGAAGGTATCGATTCCATTTGTCATCTCTGGTTCTCTCCGAAATCGGGCCGGCTTTCTGAATTCGGGTCCGAGCGGTTCGCCGTCTCCATCTCGGGCCGTGGAGGGGTACTTTCATCCGCCGCTGATCCATCAGCCTCCAATCTCCTCATCAACGCCTCCAGCTTCTCTGTGTTTTTCTCCCGAGCATCCCAAGCAGCACAGACTAGCACCGGCAGCACCGTCACCGCTACTATCCCAGCCTGAATCCAATTGTCCGACGCGTCGGGTACGAAAAACGCATACACCACGCACCAAAACAGCACGGCAACCGCCGAATTGGCGTAGTATTGGTAGTAGCGGTAGTGGTTCTCATTAATATAGTCAAACGCGGCCAAATGGTCAGGGAGTTCTGACCAATCCAGATCAGCCGTCCGGCCACTGTACAACCAGCGATCAAATATCACCCACCGGATGGCGCTTACCAGCATGCCCAGCGCTAACGATGCTATCACTACCAGAAGGAAACTACCCGTGCTCGGCTGCCAGCTTGGAGCCTCAGGGACGATCCCCGAGCCAGAAAGCCAAGCAGCTACGGTAGGTGAAAGATATTGAAGGGCCCACAGTGCGATGAATCCAGGGAGGAGGAAGGCGATGGTGATTCCGAAGTTCTTGGCGACTTGAGAAACAGTCTTCTGCGCCTCTTCACTCATGACCCCAGCTTCCTGTCTGTTAAGGTAGCACACTTACAAGAGGCGGCGCTGCCTCTGTCAAGGCCGGTAGCCCGTTAGCTTCATCTCTGCA
Organism: uncultured Anaerolineaceae bacterium; assembly: GCA_964524585.1. Classification (GTDB taxonomy): domain Bacteria; phylum Chloroflexota; class Anaerolineae; order Anaerolineales; family E44-bin32; genus JADFRG01. The sequence continues at coordinate 2,087 of CAZGCX010000278.1, read as the reverse complement.
CCGCTGTCCAAGGAAACTTGTAGCCTTACCGAGGCTCCCCGATGGACGGCCGCAGTGCTCGAGCCTGCATGTCCTTCAGACTCTCCACCACAAGCCGCGGTCAAGGATACGCCCCGCGAGTCGCCGCACGCTGAGCATGCATGAGTGGCTGACTCCGGTCACCGGATGTTGAACGGAACACCGGCCCCACATTCCCGGCCCCGGACACTCCAGATCACCTCGCCAGGCCCCGGTGGCATGCGCTCTCCCTCGAGCGTCACCGCCCGGCAGACCATGTTCGTTGTGCCGTACACCGGTCGACCCGTCGCCAGTAGGTCAATCCCGCGTACGGTGAACAGCTGCCAAGTGTCGATGAACTCGCCCGAGCTGGAACGGCTGTGCGGATAGCGAATCTGAACGACAACGCGGCAGGGATGCGGTCGGCCCTCCCATCCGTAGTAGGCGAGGCACGGAGGGTACGTGAAGTAGAAGCACACCTGGTCCAGGTACTCCCGGGGAGGAATCTGAAGATCGCCGGCCTCGGGCGGGGTTTGGGAGTCGCCGACTTCGAACAGAATGGAATCCTCAAACACGGGACGGCGCGGGCTGAGAATCCCCCAGCCGTCCCACTCGACGAAATCTCTGGCGATGACCCGATGTAGCTGCACCGTGGAGCACGAGCAATCATCGGTGCATACCGCATCCGGCATGTCCCTCAGGAATCCCTTCGGCTGGATGACGCCGCCAGCAGGGAGCGCGGCCGGAATAGGTTCGATCTCTTCGTCGTCGGTCTGGGCTCCGCCGAGATCGAGGTGCGGACCGGTGAGTTCGACCTCCTCAGAAGGAATCGGTGTCCCTCCGAGGGGCCGGGGTTCGGGATCCTCCTGACATCCGCACAGGACTGCAAGCGCGACGACACCGACTTGAAGAGCCCGAGTGTGCATTCGCTCTCCTTCCTCGTGTTCAAGCCCTTGAATCGTCCACGCGGGCTGGGCGGCCACGGCGGTACGCACCAGAGCTTGGGAAAGCAATAACATGCTTGCCTAACCCAGCTGACTCACTCCGTCGTTGTGTTCCGTCTGCCTGCACGTAGGGCCCGTACTGATCCGAAGCTACCGCCGGCCCGCGAATCGTCGCGGAGTGCGTGGCCTTCGGGATCGTAAACAACTCCTTCTCCTGGTATGCCACGTCGGGATCGCCGACCTGGTTCGCGTCTACGCCAGGTCGACCAGAGGCCCCAAGGACCTGGATTACTCCGCCCTCACAAGCTTGATCGAGTCGCCCAATCACCGGGACACTTGCGCTGGCATGCGGATCAACCTCTGCACGGCTCTCGACGAAATGACCCTACCAAACGATCGGTACCTGCGCGTCGCACTCGTACACTCCCGAAGCGTGGAGGGAGGCAAGGAGTGTCTCATCGGAGTCGTTCGTAACCGAGGTCGAACCACGAAAGGTGCCGTCGCAACTCGGCCGATCATGCGAACACCGCAGGGTCACGCTCATGGTATCTCCGGGCGACTGATCGACGGTTCCGGGACCAGCACATTGAGCGCGCAGTCTCAGCTGGATGCCTAGCGCAATCTAGTCTTCGTGACAAGGGTAGGAGGAAGCTGCGCCTTTAGCGATGATCACCCGAGCGGACCGTCGGCGTCAGCGACTGCCGGTGGGGAGCTGCCTCAGCGGCGAGACATGGAGCGATGGTTCGAACGCTAGGGGAGGGGGGCAGGTACACGCGCGCGAGCCGTACAAACGGGCGGCATTTGGCCGCGGACAACTACGGAAACCCCGAGCACCTTGACTACACACTCAACTTGAGTGTGTAGTGAGGCGGCCTTCAAGTCTACCTCTACATGTTCTCCTACATGTTCGTAGTCGGCCACTTAACGAGACGGGCGCCGCCAGTTTCGCGGAAACAGCGTAACAAGGCCCATCAGATCGCGGTAAACTGCGAAATAGCAACAAGTTAGCGGCGGCTTTGCAAGCAGGAGGTCGTCGGTTCGATCCCGATCGGCTCCATTGCGAGCCACCGTCTTGAGGGCTCGGTGGATCTTCCCCATCAGGCCCCCCCGGCGCCTGCTGTCCAAGCAGGACGTCACCGGTTTGGA
>CAZGCX010000277.1:0-3322 GCA_964524585.1 uncultured Anaerolineaceae bacterium | reverse complement strand
ACTCCCCTCCGGCCGCGTACGATAGACCGAGATCGCGGCGGGAGAGATTGTCGTGAGCACCGGACCTGAAACCTCCCGGTCCGCGATGTGCAGCTGATGGGTACCGGTGTCAACCACGCCATCGCTGGCAACCCCGGTCACCAGATTGGATCCCGCCAGATCGGCGGCGTACGCGGTTCGGGGCCGCAATCGGATGTCGTCCGGGGTGCCGGACTGCGTGATTCTCCCAGCCTCAATCACGTGGATCTGGTCCGCCAGCAGGAACGCTTCGGTTGGGTCGTGTGTGATCAAGAGCCGCGGCCCCGCAAAGCTGAGCAGGTGATCGGCCAGGCTGCGGCGAACCTGAGCCCGGATGGTGACGTCCAGCGCCGATAGCGGCTCGTCCAGGATCAGCAGCTCCGGTTCCGTCACCAGTGCCCGGGCCAGCGCCACCCGCTGCCGCTGTCCACCGGAGAGTTCGGCTGGCTTTCGATCGTCCAAACCGCGAAGCTCGACCCGCTCCAGCCACTCTTGGGCGCGCGCTCTGGACTCGGCGCGGCCCATGCCGCGACTGCGCAAGCCGAAGGCTACGTTATCAAGCGCCGTGAGGTGTGGAAACAGCAGCTCATCCTGAAACACGACGCCCAGTTTGCGCCGCTCCGCAGGCACAAACTCGCCCTGGGCGGGATCGTCAAGCGTAATGCCTGCCAGCTCGATCCGTCCCTCGTCAATCCGCAACAGACCCGCGATCGCTGCCACCAAGGTTGACTTACCGGCCCCATTCGGACCGAGTACCGCGACGGTCGTATTGGGTGGAATCGCCAGGCCGAGATCCAGCCCGAACGACCCGGAACGGCGCAACTTGATCGCAGCGCGCAGTCCGTGTCCGTTCACAGGGCATTCCACCAGCGATTGCGCAGCGCGATCAGCACGACCAGTGAAATCGCGACCATTCCCAGGCTGATCGCTACAGCCGAGTCGCGATTGCTCTGCAGCGCGACGTAGACTGCCAACGGGAGGGTTTGGGTCCGGCCCTGAAGGTTTCCGGCAAACGTGATGGTGGCGCCGAATTCTCCGAACGCGCGGGCCCAGGTGAGCACTAATCCGGATCCCAATGAAGGCCCAATCATCGGCAGCGTGACCCGACGTAGCACCGTCCACCGGCCGGCTCCCAGCGTAGCGGCCGCGCCTTCGAAACGGTGATCTAACCCTTTCAGGGCGCCCTCTACGGTGATCACCAGAAACGGCATGGCGACAAAGGTCGCGGCAAGCACCGCACCACCGATCGAGAACGGCAGCAACAGGCCGGTGGCCTGCTCCAGCGGATCACCGATCAGTCCGCGCCGGCCGAGAGCGAACAACAAGGCCGCACCGCCGACCACCGGCGGCAGCACCAGCGGCAGCGTCACCAGTCCGCGGACGATCGCTCGGCCGGGGAAATCCACCCTGGCCAGAGTCCAGGCCAACGGCACGCCGACTGCGGCGGAAATGATGGTGGCCGAAACTGAGGTAATCACCGATAGCCGCAGTGCATCGGACACCAGCGGGCTGGACAGCAGCTCCGGCAGCTCGCTCCAGGGGGTGCGGGCGAGCAAGCCGATGAGCGGCAGCACGAAGACCGCCAGCCCGAGGCACGCCAGCACAATCAGCAACACCGGAGGCCCGCCTTGCGGCCGCTGGCCGTTCGCCTTCATGGTGCAGTGAACCCAAACGAAGCCAGGATGTCCTGGCCCTGCTCGGAGAGGACAAAGGCAACGAAATCGGCTGCCGCCGAGGGGTTCGGGGCGTGAGTGAGCACGGCGATCGGGTACTCGGCGACCACGTTGAATTCGCTGGGGATTTCCAATCCGTCCACCTTGCCGCCGCTCGAGAGCAGATCCGTGGCATACACGATGCCGGCGTCGAGTTCCCCGGCCTCGAGCTTGGTCATCAGAGCCCGCACGTCCGGCTCATCCGAGTCAACCTCCGGGGTGATCCCGGCCCTGGCCAGTGCCTGGCGGGCAAACTCTCCGCACGGGACCGGTTCCGCACACAATCCGATCAGCAGCCGTGGATTGGCGAAGTCCTGCAGCCCACCGATCCGTGCCGGATTGCCGGCCGGAACGGCGATCCGCAGCCGGTTTCGGGCGAAGACTGCCGGTTCGCCGGAGAGCTGGCCGGCCGCCGCCAGCTGGTCCATGTTTGCCCAATCGGCTGAGGCAAAGACGTCGACCGGCGCCCCTTCCAGGACTTGCTCGCGCAACGTCGAACTCCCGGCAAAGTTCAATTCGACCTCAAATTGGGGATGCACCGCCTCAAAGGAACTCCGGATTTCGACGAAGGCCTCGGTCAGCGAGGCTGCGGCCGACACCGACAACCGATCCCGATCCGGGCCGGCGCGCTGCTGGCTGTCACCGGCGCAAGCCACGGCTGCGACCATGAATAGCGCAAGCAGCGGTGGCGTAAGACCGGCAAATCGCTTTGGCCGAGCCATCAAAAGTGCGCTAATCCTAATTGAAAGGTTTCCCCTCGACCGGCCAGTTCAAAAACCTGAGATCCCCCCGGACACGATAAAGGCCATCGCCCTGCCGCTCGGGATCTCCAGTGGCTTGATTTGCGCACTCGGAACGACGAGCAGATTGCCTCCGAGATTGAACGATTGCGGAATGTAGACTGCGACGTCCTCTGGCGCCCCGATCTTGATCAGACTGTCTCGGGTGACAAACCCCACAACCCGGATTCCACTCCCCGGCAAGACGCTGACCAGGACCGGCCGCTCAAACTGCCGCTGGTCCCCCACGAAGGCATTCATCAAGTCCTTGAGCGACGAGTAGATCATCGTCGCGAGTGGCATTCGTCCAAATACATAGTCGATGAATCTGGCGGCGCCGCGCGCAATGACCGTGGAGGCCAGGAAGCCGATTGCGGTGACCAGCGCCAAAGTCAGCAAAAAGCCCACACCGGGGATTGCGAAAGCAAAAATCTGATCCACTCGGATGAACACGATGTACAAGACGTAAATCGTGCCGACGATCGGGATGAGAAACAACAGGCCGCTGGCAAAATAGGTGGTCAGTCTTCGCATGGAATCTCCTTTGGCGGATGCCGCCTGTGTGCGAGCCCTGGGTCGCTCGCGAGCGGCCCAGGAAGGGGGCGCAACCAAGAATATACCCGTGTCTGGTGACAGCAGTTGTTCGGGGGCCCAGTCCCGGCAGTGATGCATTTGCGCTGCGACTCGGCTTGACAGTCGCAGTCTGGCGTTGTATATTACTGATCGGTTAAATAACCACTTAGTTAATTACAGGGATGCAGATGCAAGCTGAGCGGCTCACTGGTGCCGACGGCCACGCCGTCGGTCCCGGAG
>CAZGCX010000276.1:0-3324 GCA_964524585.1 uncultured Anaerolineaceae bacterium | reverse complement strand
GAATCACCAGCCCTGGCCGGAGGACGGAATACGCGGCGCGATGCTCCATGCGGGTTGCCCCACGGTCGCAGGCTGAGTAGGATTCCACATCATGATTCCAGTAAACGAACCGGTGATTGGCGAGCGCGAGTCAGAGTATGTACAGGAGTGTTTGAGCACCGGGTGGATCTCTTCGGCCGGGAGATTTATCGGCGAGTTCGAGACGGCTTGGGCGAATCACTGCGGAATGCGGCATGGCGTGGCGGTCAGCAATGGAACGGTGGCATTGGAGATGGCGCTGCGCGCTCTCGATTTGCAGCCCGGCGGAGAGGTGATCATGCCGACCATGACCATCATCTCCTGCGCGATGGCTGTGGTCTACAACGACCTGGTTCCCGTGCTGGCCGACTGCGATCCGGAAACCTGGTGCATGGACGTCAGTCAGCTGGAGCAGCTGGTTTCGGATCGCACTCGGGCGATTATGCCGGTGCATATCTACGGGCACCCGGTGGATATGGACCCGGTGCTTGATCTGGCCGATCGCCACGGGCTCCACGTGTTGGAGGACGCGGCCGAGGCGCATGGGGCTCGGTACTTGCGTGGCTTTCAGTCGCCGGAGGAGCGGTGGATTCCGGCGGGAGGCATGGGTGAGCTCAGCGTCTTCAGCTTCTATGCCAACAAGCCGATCACGACCGGCGAGGGCGGCATGGTGCTCACCAGTAGCGACGAGCTCGGCGAACGCCTGCGGTCGCTCCGCAACCTGTGCTACCGCACTGATCGGCGCTTCTACCATACGGAGCTGGGCTACAACTTCCGCATGACCAACTTGCAGGCGGCAGTCGGTCTGGCCCAGGTGGAACGGATCGATGAGATCGTCGATCGGAAACGCCAGATCGGTCAACGCTACCTGGATGGCTTGCGCGATCTGGAGCAGCTGCAGCTGCCGGTCGAACGACCGTGGGCGCGACAGGTGTACTGGATGTTTGGCGTCGTGCTGCGGGACTCGGCCGAGCTCAACGCCGCGGACTTTGCCGCGCAGCTGGCGGAACATCAGATCCAGACCCGCCCGTTCTTCCTCGGAATGCATCACCAACCGGCACTGACCGAGCGCGGACTATTCTCGGGGGTCGAGCTACCAGTGGCTGACCGACTGGCCGAGCGAGGACTGTACCTCCCATCTGGCCTGGCGCTGACCGACGGCCAGATCGACCAGGTCATCGAAGCCGTTCACCAGGTCTTGCGCTGATGGAGCAGCCAAGTCCAGGCGCAGACGAGAAAGAGATCGTGACTTCAGAGCAGCAGCCATTCGGCACAACCTACGCTTCGAACTACGACTTCATGTATGCCGAGAAGGACTACCAGGCGGAGTGCGACCTGCTGGAGGCGCTGTTTGCGCAGCACGCAGCCGGCAAAGTGCATTCGATCCTCGACCTAGGTTGTGGCACAGGGAATCACGCCCACCCGCTGGCGGGACGCGGATACGCAGTGACCGGCGTCGACCGTTCGGCGGAAATGCTGGGCAAGGCTCGGGCCAAATTGGGCAACCAGGTCGGCCCTCGCTTTGTGCAGGGCGAGATCCAGAAGCTCGATCTGGGAGATCAGTTCGATGTGGTGTTGATGATGTTCGCCGTTATGGGATACCTGGCCTCCGATCAGGATCTTGAGCAGGGCCTGCAAGCGGTGCGCAAGCACCTGAGACCGGATGGGTTGTATGTCGCTGACTTTTGGTATGGCCCGGCGGTGCTGGCGATCGGGCCGTCGGTCCGCTCGATGCGGCTGAGTACGCCACAGGGCGAGATGATCCGAACCGCGACCCCTGCGCTTGACCCGGACCACAATCGGGTTACGGTGCACTATCAGCTGACTGCGTCGGACGGTGAGCTGCGGGCCGAAGAGTCGCACACCATGCGTTACTTCTTCCGGGACGAGCTTGCATTGCGCTTGGGGGAAGCTGGGATCGAACTGATCACTCTGCTGCCGTTCCCAGAAATGGCCGGCAGCCCGGACGAGACCACCTGGAATGCACTGCTTTGTGCCCGAGCCAAGTGACGATGTCGGAAGCCCCCGCCAATCCATCGGCAGTCCACCCGTTGGTGTCGATCATTCTTCCCACCTACAACGAATCGCTGAACATTGCAGACACCGTCCAGGCGGTATTGCAGGCGGTCGGCGACCCGGTGGAGGTAATCGTCGTCGACGACGACTCACCGGATGAGACCTGGCGAGTTGCGGCCGACTTGGATGATCCACGGGTCGTCGCAATTCGCCGGCGTACCCGGGGGCTGGCATCCGCCATTGCCAGAGGGCTGATCGAATCGCGGGGCGAGATCATCGGATGGATGGATGCCGACCTGAGCATGCCGGCTGAGCGTCTGCCACAAATGATCGCAGGGCTGGAGCAGGCCTCGGTCGTGATTGGGTCCCGCTACGTCGGGGACGGAATGGACGATCGACCGGCCTTCCGGGTGTTGACCAGCCGGCTGATCAACGGCCTGGCCCGGTTGATCCTGGGCGGACCGGTGCGTGACCTGGACAGTGGGTTCATCGTGATTCGGCGCCAGGTGCTGGACCAGGTCTCTCTGCTGCCGGTCGGCTACGGCGCATACTTCATTGACTTCTTGCACGCCTGCCGCATGAAAGGACTACAGGTGATGGAGGTCCCCTATCGGCTGGTGGATCGGACCCGGGGCGCTTCTAAGTCGATGCCCAACCTGTGGAAATTCGGCGTGCACGGGTTAGGATATGTGCTGACCATCCTGTACGCCCGGCTCCGCCGCCATCCCTGAGCTGCTCCCCGCCCCAGGCTATCGGTTGGTTGCCCGCCGTTCCAGTCGTGCTAAGTGATCAATTCCACTCAAACGCTCCCTCCGGATCAGAAGCACGTGAAGCGCTGGTTGGTCGCCCTCGGCTTGCTGGGGGTACTGCTTGCCGGCTGTGGCTCAAGGTCCGAAGACATCGCCGCCATCGGGCTTTCAGGCCGCCTGGTGTATACCCAGGCCGAGCACGGCTTGTGGGAGGTCAACCTCGAAACCGGGGAGGTAGGGCAGCTCTGGAAGCCGCCCAAGAGCGCCCAGCTGTACGGCGTGGCCGTTTCGCCGACAGGGTCGGACATTGCGCTGGGGTACTCACCTCCGAGCCGGGCCGAGGGACTCCCCTGGCCGGACCTCTATCGAATCGACCGCGATGGGAGCAACCTGCAGCCGCTGGTGCAGCACCGAGGCCCCTTTGAGTCGTTTGACTACCCGGCCTGGTCGCCTGACGGCCAATGGCTGTACTTCACCCGGAGCGACGTGCAGGTGAACGAGGACCAATCCTTTGGCGACCCGATCATCGAACTCGAGCGCA
>CAZGCX010000275.1:0-3325 GCA_964524585.1 uncultured Anaerolineaceae bacterium | reverse complement strand
CTCCGGGCGTCCCCGTTGAAGGCCTTCATCACCCGGTGCCCGCCGAACATTTCCTCCACGTGCCCATTCACATGGCCCAGATAGTCCTGCTGCTGAGAGAAATACTTCTGCGATTGCCGTACCACCAGCACCACCACCCCCATCGAGAAGGGAATGATCAGCAGCGCGATCAGCGTCATCTGCCAGCTGATGGTGAGCATCATGACCAGCACCCCGACCACCGTCACGGTTGAGGTGATGATCTGCGAAAGGCTCTGATTCAGGGTCTGATTGATGGTATCGACGTCGTTGGTGATGTGCGCCAATACCTCGCCCTGACTGACCCGGTCGAAGTACTTGAACGGCAGCCGGTTGATCTTGGCCGAAATGTCCTGGCGGAAACGATAGGTAATATCGATCGAGATCCGGGACATGATCCAGCCCTGTATGAAGGCGAACAGCGCCGATCCCAGATACAGCCCCAGCGTCCACAGGATGATGCGCCCGATGTAGTCGAAATCGATTCCGGTCCCGGTTCCCGTGATCTGGCCCAACACGCCTTCAAACAACTTGGTCGTGGCCTGGCCCAGGATCTTGGGACCGATAATGGTGAAGACGGTCGATGCGACCGCGAACAGCATCACCACTACGATGGCGATCCGGTAGGAGCCCAGGTACTCGATCAATTTGACCATCGTGCCCTTGAAGTCGCGCGCCTTGTCGCCCTTCATCATGGCCATCGGCCCGCCGTGGCGCATCGGACCTCGGCCGCGCATGCCGCCCGGGCCCGACCTGCGAGTCGAACTTGAATCCCCGCGATGCACGGTCATCGCAACTCCTCCATGGTCAATTGCGACTGGGCGATCTCCTGATAGGTTTCACAGGTTTCCATCAGTTCGTGATGGCTGCCCTGTCCCACAACTTCTCCCTCTTCGAGCACGATGATCTGATCGGCGTTCTTGACCGTGGCGACCCGCTGGGTAACGATCAGCACCGTGCTATCGCCGGTCTTTTCCTTCAGCGCCCGTCTCAGCGCCGAGTCGGTCTTGAAGTCCAGGGCTGAGAAGCTGTCGTCGAAGATATAGATCGGCGGCCGCTTCACCAGTGCCCGGGCGATGGCCAGCCGCTGCTTCTGCCCACCGGAAACGTTGGTGCCAGCCTGTGCGATCTCGGCCGCAAGTCCCTCCGGTTTGGCATTGATGAATTCGCTGGCCTGCGCGATGTCGGCCGACTCCCGCAGCGTTTCCTCGCTGACATTGCCATCCGCGAAGCGCAGGTTGCTCTCGATGGTCCCCGAAAACAACGTGCCTTTCTGTGGAACATAGCCGATTTTGTCTCGAAGCTCGCTCTGACGGACCTCGCGGATATCGACACCATTCAGGAATATCCCTCCGTCGGTGACGTCATAGAACCGCGGGATCAGGTTGACCACCGTCGACTTGCCGCAACCGGTGGAGCCGATGAAAGCGGTGGTCTCTCCCGGCCGGGCCGTGAAACTGATGTTGCACAGGATGTCGTCCAGCGCGCCCGGGTAGTGAAAGGAGACGTTGCGAAACTCGATCTGGGGCACGAACGGGGTGCCGAGCGACTTCGGCTGCTCGGGATCGTTGATGCTGCTCTCCGTCTCCAATACATCCGCGATGCGCCCGCCGGACACCGCCGCCCGCGGCAGGAAGATGAACAGCATCGACATCATCAGGAAGGCAAACACGATCTGGATCGCATACTGCATGAAGGCGATCATGTCGCCGACCTGGATGCTGGCCTCGGCCACCTGGTGCGCGCCGACCCAGATAATGGCGACCGTCAAGCCGTTCATGATCAACATGATGAACGGGAATACGGAAACCATCACCCGTGCGACGAACAGGCTGGCGTCTGCCAGCTCGCGGTTCGCCACCTCAAAACGCTCTTGCTCGTCCTGCTCTTTGTTGAAGGCCCGGATCACCGCCATGCCCGACAGGTTTTCCCGGGTGACCAGGTTCAACCGGTCGATCAGGGTCTGCATGATCTTGAACTTGGGCAGCGAGATCGACACGACCACCGCCACCATGCTCAGCAACACCACCACCGCCAGCGCCAGGATCCACCACATGTTGGCGCTCTTATCGATTGCCCTGATGACGCCCCCCACCCCGATGATCGGGGCGTAGAACACCATGCGGATGATCAGGAAAGTCACCATCTGGATCTGGGTGATGTCGTTGGTCGATCGGGTGATCAGCGAAGCGGTCGAGAACTGATCGAATTCGGCGCTGGAGAAGCCCTCGACCTGCTTGAAGGCCGCCAGGCGGATGTCGCGGGCGGCCCCGGCTGCGGTCTTCGATGCCAGGTAACCCACCGCGATGGTACAGGCGCCGCCCAGCAACGAGATCAGCAGCATGGTCCTACCGATTCTCAAGATGTAGCTGCTTTGCAACTTACCGGTATCCACGCCGAGCGCCTGGTACTCAGTGCTGACCGCGCCGACCGCCATCTGGTTGATCATGTTGTCGCCCAGCGTGGTGAAGCGGTCCTGGATGGAGGTCGCGATTGCCGCCCGTTGCTCGGCCGGCAAGCGGGTCAGCAGCTCGAGCGGATCGACACCGGCCGGAAGCTGGGACAGATCGATCCCCAGGCTCTCTGCCAGCGCCTGCGCCTGCTCCGGATCGGCGGTCAGCTGCTCGATTCCAGAAACGGCCACCAGGGCCTTGCCCAGGATCGGATTCAGCGCCGCGAGCTCGTCTTTGGAAAGCTCCTCCCGGACGTAGATTGCTTCACTGGCCAATGCTGGGTACTTGTCGACGTACTGGCTGGCTTCGGCCGACCCCGGTTCAACCAGCGTGAAGTCGCCCAACACCCGGGCTTGCTCGGCGCCGCCCATGAGCAACGTGAGCTTGTCCATTTCACTCTGGCGGATGGCGTCCGGCACTGCGTTTTCGACCCCACTCTGCTGGATCCCGTTGTTGACGATCCGCGAGAGGTAGTCCGGCAACGCCAGGTCGGCATTGGCCTGGACGAAGAGCAGCGCGATGGCCAGGACAATCAGCCATCGGTAGGGTTTCAAGTACTTGATCAGTCGCAGCATTTTGGTCGTACTCCTCTAGCAACGCTTTAGAAGTCGGGCACCGGCTCGGAGTGGAGCCGGTTTGCATTGGCAATCAGGATCTCCAGCGCGGAGGTGACGGTCCGCTTCTCATCGGCGGATAGCGTACTGGCCAGCTCATCCACCCAGCCCTGGCGGGCGCGGATCCCCTGTTCCAGCACCTGCTGACCTTCGGCGGTCAGCTCGATGCGCCTCACCCGCCGGTCGTCCGGGTCTTCTTCGCGCAGGATCAACCCGTGCTGCACCAGGCGGTCGAGCATC
>CAZGCX010000274.1:0-3378 GCA_964524585.1 uncultured Anaerolineaceae bacterium | reverse complement strand
GCCCGCTTCGGGCGCGTACGCGCGGAAGAAGCGCTCCTCCGCGGCCGCGGTCCGAAGCTCGATTCGCTGGCTCCCATGCCGCGGCACTGACAAGTTTAAGGTGCAGATCATTGACCGCCGCGCGGCGCTGTGCTAGATTATGAGCGCCTCGAGGTCTTGGCTTCCAACACAAACCTTCGACCAGGGCGAGAGTGGACACACGAGGGATTGAGAGCAATCATTCTCAAACGTAGCGGAAGCCAATGGGGACGATTGTTCCAACACAAAACCGGCTCAGGCCGGTTTTGGCTGTTAAATGCGGCTAGGTAGCCGTGATGAAATTCAGCTCGTCGCCGACCGCCACCCGGTTGAGCAAGTCCGGGTGTCCCTCCAGCACATATTGAGCAGGTCGCTTGGAGGCGTAGTAGATGCGCCAGGGGCGGGCCAGTTGGGTGCTGGTCACTCGCCCCATGCCATCGATCCAGATCGCTGCGATCGGGAAGAACACGAACAGCATGTGGATGCTGGTCTGCAGCACGCTCTCTTGCGGGTGCACCAGCAGAATGGCCTCCGAAACCGCAAGCCGACGTCGAAACTGAAGACCGCGCAACCTGCACCAGTTGCTGCTGCACCAGCGTACCGAGCGGAGCAAGGTCTCCCCGCTCTCCCGGCGCACCACGTCGATGAACTTCACTGCCGCCATGCGAAGAGCGGATTATAGACTCACCGGCAGATTCTGTTGGCCGGAAGGCGGAAGGCTCTGGCATACTTGATCGGCCGATGATTGACGAACTGAGATTCGAATCTCGCCGCTCGGTGGTTTACGCCACGCGGGGCATGGTCGCCAGCTCCCAGCCGCTAGCCTCGCAGGCCGGAATCGACATCCTGGCGCTGGGCGGCAACGCGGCCGACGCGGCCGTGGCGACCGCCGCCGCACTGAACGTCACCGAGCCGACTTCCACCGGCATTGGGGGCGATTGTTTCGCCCTGTTCTTCGAAGCCAAGAGCCGGCAGGTGAGCGCCCTCAACGGCTCCGGCCGTTCCCCGGCCGGCCTCACTCTGGAACGAATTGAGGCCGATGGATTTGCGGGCGGGCTGCCAGCCTTCCACGCTCATACGGTCACCGTCCCCGGCGCCTGCGCTGGCTGGGCGGACCTGGTGAAACGGCATGGCAGTTTGCCGCTCCCGGTGGTCCTGGCTCCCGCCATTCAGCTGGCTGAAAACGGCTTTGCGGTATCCCCGATTACCGCCTACTTCTGGCAGCGCGGCGTCGAGCGGCAGCTGCAGTCCGCGCCTGGCGGAACGGAGTTGATGATTCATGGCCGGGCACCACGCCCCGGCGAGCTGTTTCACAATCCAGGGCTGGCCCGCACCTTCCGGGCAATCGGTCAAGGCGGCACGCAAGCTTTCTACCAGGGCGAAATCGCGGCCGCCATCGTCGAGGCGCTGCAGGCGGCGGGAGGCACGATGACGCTTGACGACCTGGCGATGCATCGCAGCAGTTGGGACGAACCGATTTCTACGACCTACCGCGGCCTACAGGTGTGGGAGGCGCCGCCCAACGGGCAGGGGCTGACCGCGCTGCTGGCGTTGAACATCCTGGAGGCTTTTGAATTCCAAGGGACCGAATCGCTCGGGTGGCAACGGCTGCATCTGATTGCCGAGGCGCTACGCATCGCGTTCACCGATGCGCACTGGTTCGTGGCCGATCCAGAGTTCTCGCCGGCGCCGCTCAACGTGCTGCTCTCCAAGGAGTACGCCGAGCGCCGTCGTCAGTTGATCGACCCGCGGCATGCCACGACTGAGCAACCGGTCGGCGTTCCGGCCCCCCACTCCGACACGGTGTACCTGAGCGTAGTCGACGGGGACGGCAATGCCTGCTCGTTCATCAACAGCAACTACATGGGTTTTGGAACCGGGATCGTTCCCAGCGGCTGGGGCTTCACGCTGCAGAATCGCGGGCTGGGATTCAGCCTGGATCCCGGGCACCCCAATGCCCTTGCGCCAGCCAAACGCCCGTACCACACCATCATCCCGGGGATGGTCACCCGGGAGGATGACTCGCTGTATGCCAGCTTTGGTGTGATGGGCGGCTATATGCAGCCGCAAGGTCAGGTTCAGGTGTTGATGGGACTGATCGACGATGGGCTCGATCCGCAGGCCGCACTTGACCGCCCTCGGATTTGTCTGACCGAGGCCAGCGCCGGGAGCCCGCTCGCCCTGGAGGCCGGCGTCCCGCCAGAAACCGCCCAAAAACTGAGCGCAATGGGTCACCAGATCGAATTGATCGCTGGCCAGCAGCGGGCGCTCTTCGGACGCGGCCAGGTCATCCTGCGCGACCCGGACAGCGCGGTGCTGGCCGGGGGGAGCGATCCGCGGGCAGACGGAGCTGCGTTTCCGCTGGCTTGAGCCACGATTGGAAACCAGAGCGGCCGGGTGAACTCACGAGCCGGGCCTTCGAGAGCGTAGTTGGGGCCCCGACTTGCAATTGCGGAGGGCTCGCGGCCGTGGTGGTATCATCGGGCCTGCAAATGGCTAAGCGAACCAAGAAACGCAAGGCTCCCGAGCTCTCTCGCCGCCAACGCCGGCGAATGCGAACGCAGCAGGTCATCTTCACCATCGTGGCGGTGATCATCATCGCTTCGTTCATCATCAGCCTCGTGGCCAAGTAGACCACTCCAAGCCCCGCCGGCGGCCGAATATCCCCCGATCTCTGGTCAGGTCCATGCCACCCACGGTGCCCCCTGCGCTGCACCCATCACTGATCGCTGTAGCCATCATTGACCGCTGCACCAAATCGAGCCCTGACTCCTGCGCCTGCGAGCCCCCGGCCAGTGGGAGGAGGGACCCGTCCCCGACCCCTGCGCCGCACCCTTGCCTGCCTCGGTGCCACACCCATCCCTGACCTCTATGCTGCATCCTTCCTTGACCTTACAGTCACCTTACACTCGCCCCCGACTTGGGATTATGTAAAGTCGAATTGTTCTGAAGCTTGCAACCCCCCGTAAGTCGACCGTAAGGTCGCCTGCAGGCAGCAACGTGATAGGCTTAGTCGACACTAGACCGCCTGGGCTCCGCTCGGGCGGAAACTCTCAAGAAGGATGGAGGTGAATTCGCAAATGCTTTATGCCCCCAAAGAGAAGGGTCAGGGTCTGGTTGAGTATGCTTTGATCCTGGTGCTGGTCGCAGTGGTGGTGATTATCATCCTGGCCTTGCTGGGTCCCGCCATTGGCAACGTCTTCAGCAACATCGTTAGCAACATCTAAGCATCGTACCGATCCCTAGAACCACAAAGAGCCCGTCGCGATGACGGGCTCTTTGCATTTTGAGCGCAGCTGCCGCCGCCGAGGTTTTGCGTAGGCACCCCCGCGGCAACCGGCGATCGCTTACGGTACTCCG
>CAZGCX010000273.1:0-3386 GCA_964524585.1 uncultured Anaerolineaceae bacterium | reverse complement strand
TCGCGCTCCAGCTCGTTGGAATCCATCACCCGCTCGGCGACCGCCTGGTTTTCGCGGAAGACCCGGGCCTGTTTGAGCATGCCATCGACCAACGTCGTCTTGCCGTGATCGACGTGGGCGATGATGGCGATGTTGCGCAGTTCGGTTCGTTCGGTCAGCATGTCTCTCTTTAGACCACAAAACGGCCCCGCATTTTGCGAGGCCGGCTCACAGCAGTGCAATGCTATCAGATTGCGGGGGCATTGGAAAGATGCCGGACTCCGACCCCCGTCTGCTCATTCTACTTCAGCGGCGTCCCGGCTCGACCGGCCTGCGCAATTGGCTGGGACAGTGTAGTATCGCGAGTGTTGAGCTCGATGAAGCGCCGGACCAGGGACAGGGGTGACTCCTGTGCCCGGTCCAGTCACCCTGATGACGATATGATCCATCTGGCGGGTAGCCGCAACATCCCTCGGCGCCTCCGGCCGGAGCGGCGCGAGGCCAAAGATCTTGCTTCGGAGTAGCCGAGCCGTAGTCTTGCTGCTCCTGGCTGTATTAGTGATCTACGCGATCGTCTACCTGGCCAGCCGGTCTGCCATTTCTGTCGCCCTCGGGAGGGCGACACCCACGGGTACCGATCCACCGGCGCCCGCAGTCCTGCAGGCCACCAGCACGCCGCGGGCCCTGCCGACCGTCGTGAGTTCGGCTACTGCCACACCGGTGCCCAGCTTCCAGCCAAGCCGCCCCACGCTCGAGGGAACCCCGCTTGGCAGCGGACCCGCCACCATGTCACCCGGCAGCTAACCCACAATGGCACGTTCCGCCCGCCAGGAACGCTGGCTGCGTTTCTGGAACGAGCTCGTTTATCGCAGCCTGGCGCCGGTCTACAGCGCGCTTGACGTGCTCACGTTGGGCGCCTGGTGGCGGCTGGTGCGCCGCGCGCTGGACTACGTGCCAAGTGGTGGCCGGGTGCTGGAGATCGGATTCGGCCCCGGGAAGCTGCAGGTCGAGCTCGCCAGGCGCTCCCAGCTGAGCGTCGGGTTGGACCGGGCGATGGGGATGTGCCGGTTCACCCGGCGACGGTTAGTCCGCGCCGGCCTGGTACCCCGGCTGGTGTGCGGCGACGCTCGCAGGCTGCCTTTCGCCTCGGGTGTGTTCGATGTGGCCGTGAGCACCTTTGCCGTTTCGGGGATTCCGGACGCGCAATCCGTGCTGACCGAGGGAGCGCGGACGACCGGCCACGGCGGCCGGGTGGTGCTGGTTGACATTGGCCTGCCGGCAGACGGCAACCGGCTGGGGACTTTGCTGGCCCGCCTGTGGGAGCGGATGGGGGATTTCCTGTACGACCAGCGTTCAATGATTCAGGCAGCCGGACTCAACGTGTCGCAATTCGAAGAATTCGGCCCGGGGCGGCACATCCGCGCCGTGGTGGGTGAGCGGCCCTCATTCGACGCTGCGTCGCGCGGCTGAGAAGCCTTCTACGAGAAGTTTGTCTCAGGCCGACTCCCTCCCTCGTGCGTCGCGCAGTCTGCGGCGATTTCGTGTCCGACTGGCTCAAGCCGGCTGGGTCGACCGGCCTCGTGCGTACAGCCAGAGGCTCACGCCTCCCAGCCAGAGCACCGAGACGTAGAGGCCGAGGTACGAGAACGGCGAGAGCAGAATCAGCGTCAAGAGTGCGCTGACCCAGCCGAACCAGGACGGAAAGGCATTGTGGCGCAAGCTCACCACCGCCGTGGCTCCGATCATGACGGCCAGCGCAATTGCATACAGCCCTCCCTGGAATGCACCGGCCAGGTCATTCAGCGTCACCGCGCCTTCCAGGCTGATCCCGCCGGCTGCCCCGGCCCGCTCGCCGGCGACCGAAAGCACGGCAAAACCTGCACAGATGGCGAGCGCCGAGCCGACGCCGCCCGCGAACGCCAGTCCAGCGAGCCGCCCATCGCCGCCCTCGTGGCGGCGGAGCTCACTGCGCAGGCTTCCGGCGAACCATGCGAAGAAGAAGGCCGAGGCGATCCCGAGATAACTCCCGTTCACCACCTGGGAATGGTTGGTTGAGAGCTGATCAAACACCTGATCGGCGGACGGGAGATAGCTGAGGTTTCCCGCGATCACCGCGCCGGCGAGCACCAACACCACGCCGACGACGCCCGCCAGTGGGGCCATCCGTTCCAGACTTGATTTTTGCATCGCGTGATTCCTTTCTGTGAGTAGACCTTTCCGGGAACCGGTGAATCGCCATCGAACATGCGGCAACGCATACAACACCGTGCGCCGGCGGGGGGTGTGGTCGGCGCTCTGCCGCAACTGTGAATCCCTCGGCCCTGGGCCACATCGCCCCCAAAAGGGCCAGGCAGCTTGAGCGCCCATCCAAGGTTGCCGAGCTCCGGATGCGGAGCCGCTTCTGCCGCTCTCCAGGTCTGCCGGCTCGTGCGACGCCGCAACGGCCGACCGCCTGATGTGCTGTTATCCAGTGATCCGTGTTTGCCGCCAGAGTGCGAGCAATAGCCCCTGTGGAGGACTGGCAAACCAGTCAAATTAACCTAGACTCGATGCAGTTCAGTTGACGTTGTAGATGTGGGGGACACAAATGAAGAAGCTTCTGTTTATATCGGCGATCGGCCTGCTGACCGCGTGCAATTTCGGATCGCAGGATGTGGTCGTCGTCACCGCCACGCCACCGCCAGTCACCGACACCCCAGCACCCACACCGACCGATGAGCCGACGGCCACCCGGACGCCGCGGCCGACCCGCACGCCGGTGCCGACCCCGACTCCGGCGCCGACCTGGCCGACGTATGCAGTGGGCGATGTCGAGGCCGGTTTGCGGGCGGGCGGGTATCGTCGGTTCCCGTTCACCAACGACGAGGGCATCAGCGGCTACTTCTGGGTCGGCAGCAACGCCTACGAACAGGTCACGACCTGGGAGGACGGCACGCTCCGCTTCCAGGTGTTGCACGACAGCGCGGTCGCGACCAGGAACCAGCACATGGAGCGGCATCTGGGCAACCTGGATGGGGTGCTGCCGCCGGCGTTCATGGCCGGGCTGCGGGTCGAATTCGCCAACTACAACCGCACAGTGCCCTCCTCCGTGACGGGCCAGCCAGATGAGCTGACCGCATATGGGGACGCGTGGAACACCGTGCGGGGGGTGTACAACGTGTCGTACCGTGAGGTCGGAGGGTACCAGTTGGAATTCTCGCTGGTGTGGCTCCAATCCACCTGTCCGCCGCAGTACTCGTACTGCTACTACCAAAACTTCCCTGGGCTGGAATTCACAGGGGATTCGTCGCTGATTTGGGAAACGATCATGATCTGGCCGCCGGAGGACGCGGGCTTGCCGGCGCTGAACGGCTAGTTGCGGCCTTGGCCGAACGAGTCCTGATCAACCTGGGATCTACCAGGCGATC
>CAZGCX010000272.1:0-3437 GCA_964524585.1 uncultured Anaerolineaceae bacterium | reverse complement strand
CATCGACGAAGAAGCTGCCTGATCTGATCCCGATCTTGAACGTCGCCTCGCCGATCGAGGCACTGGTGCTCACCGATAGCGAGCACTCGGTCGATCTAACACACAGTCATGGGTTGCAGGTGGTCAGTTGGGAGGACGTTCTGGCTCAGACCAACGAGGCGCCGCAGGAGGTTGAGGCCATAGAAACGGATCTCGCCTACATCCTTTACACCTCGGGTTCTACCGGCGAGCCCAAGGGAGTGATGATTTCGCACCGAACCATCTTCACCTTCATCAACTGGTGTAGCGAGAACTTCGCAATTGGTACGGAAGACCGCGTGACCGGTCACGCTCCGCTACATTTCGACCTCTCTACCTTCGACATCTTCGTGACCATCAAGGGAGGCGGAACAGTTGTCCTGGTTCCGGAAGGCTTGGCGACCTTTCCAGTCCGTTTCGTCAAACTGCTGCAAGACGAGGCAATTACCGTCACCTACGTGGTGCCCTCGGTGCTGAATCTAATGGTCACCTACGGGCAGCTCAGCACGCACGATCTCTCCCGCCTGCGGGCAGTGATTTTTGCCGGTGAAGTGTTCCCAATCAAGTACCTTCGCCAGCTGGTCTCAGAGCTACCTCATCCGGAGTACTTCAATCTGTATGGCCCTACCGAGACCAACGTCTGCACCTACTACCGGGTGCAGCTCTCCGACTTGGATCCCGGTCGAGTCGAACCGGTTCCCATCGGCCGGGCTTGTGAGAACATGGAGGTCTTCGCGGTCGATGACCAGGGTGAGCGAGTTACGACTCCCGGGGTCGAAGGCGAGCTATGGGTGCGTGGCTCGGGCGTGGCGCAAGGATACTGGGCAGATGCAGAACGGACCGCCAGCAAGTTCGTGGCCAATCCCTTCCAGCCGCACTATCTCGAGACGGTGTATCGAACTGGCGACATCGTGACCCTCCACAAGAACGGAGTTGACTGGATCTTCGTGGGCCGTCGAGATCACATGATCAAGAGCCGAGGTTACCGCATCGAGCTGGGCGAAATCGAGGCTGTGCTGTTCGGCCATGAATCGGTACGGGACGCGGCGATCGTGGCGATACCCGATGAACTGGTTGGACATCGTTTGATGGCCTTCGTTGTCAGCGACAACGGTGTTGAAAGCATGGTCGAGGTACTTGAACGCCACTGCCGCCAGAACTTGCCGAGTTATATGGTCCCAGAGCATATTGAGGTTCGCGAATCCCTACCCAAGACGTCAACCGGAAAGGTGGATCGGACATTGCTTATGCAATGGTCGCGGGCCGGCGCCGAATCGGACGGAGGGCATCGAGAATGAAGACGGACGTGCTGATCATTGGCGCAGGACCCGGCGGGACCGCAACCGCGATGTTCCTGGCCCAGCAGGGGATCGATAGCGTTCTGGTTGAGAAGGCTGATTTTCCTCGATATCACATCGGCGAATCGATGACCGGGGAATGTACGGCGCTGCTTCGTGAGTTGGGCCTCGAAGCAAGAATGCGTGCCGGCAAGTACCCCATCAAGAAGGGTGTCACGGTGTACGGGGCTTCCGGGCACAATCCATGGTTTGTCCCAGTAATGGGGCGCGATTCCAACTGGCAGTTGGCTGAGGGATTCACCTGGCAGGTGAGACGGAGTGAGTTCGACCGGATGATGCTGGAAGCAGCGCTTGAGCGAGGCGCCGAAGTCTTAGGGGGTCAGGCAGTCGAGCCGATACTGGTGGACGGAGGAGCAGTCGGCGGTGCGCTCATCCGAATGCCGGGGGGTCAGCATCGAAAGGTTGAAGCCAAGATCGTGGTCGATGCATCCGGCCAATCGACCTTTTTGGCCAACGCTGGCGTAACAGGCCCGAAATATCGCGGCAGTTACGACAAGCAGATCGCCATCTTTGCCCAGGTGAGCGGGGCACTTCGTGGTGACGATCCCGGCAGAAACGACACCCTGATCTTCTACCGGAAGAAGTATCACTGGGCGTGGTTCATACCGCTCGATGAGGACACCGTAAGCGTGGGAGTTGTGGTCCCGGCCGCCTACTTCAAAGACATGCAGGAGTCCAAGGGCGACTTCCTAATCCGTGAGCTGCGTGAGCTGAACCCGGAGCTTGCGCGCCGGGTGCCCGAGGTTGAATTGGTGGAGGAGACGCGTGCGATTGTGAACTATTCCTATCAAGTCAAAGACTTCGCGGGCCCCGGGTTCATTTGTATCGGGGATGCGCATCGTTTCGTCGATCCGATATTCTCGTTTGGGCTTCTCGTCACCATGAAGGAAGCCAAGTTAGCTGCCGAGGCCATAACCGATCAGCTGCACGGTCCGGAATCTGACCCTGAGAATCCCTTTGCCGCTTTCAAGTTGAAGTGCGAGCACGGTCTGGATGTTCTTGAGGATGCGGTTGATGCGTTCTGGGAATTCCCGCTGGCCTTCGCCAGAATGGTGCACGTCCGCCACGTCGAATTGATGATTGATCTGCTGGCAGGACGCGCGTACGATCATCAGCCATCAGAGGTTGTCGAGGCAATGCGCCAGCTCTTAGGTCGGGCTCGGAACTACGACGACGACAGTCTGATGTCTGTACCGATTGGCTCCCGCTATCACCCGGAGCGGGCAGCAGGTTGGGAGATCAACGCCACCGCTTGACTGAGACATGATCGCTGGATGACGGTCAAGCTCAATCGACGGTAAACCAAGCGTTGGTCACCTTGGCCGCGCCCTTCTCTCCAGCGAAACGGGCCACAATTCGGAACTGATAGTACGCCCAGGCGACCGGGAGCGTCATATCCGCATGGAGCGTGGGACCCCACTCTGCGCGATTGCAACCGGTGACGTCGAAAGGCTGCCAGAGGACTTTCCAGGGCCCGTTCGGACCCGGAGATCCCAAGATGCTTACATCGACGATCTCAGCATCAATCTGAACACAGGCAATTTCAGCGGAAAGCTGAGAGCCGCCTCCTTCGACAACCTGATAAATTACCGCGTCGATCCCGGGCTGACCGCTACTGCCGCCGATTGCGGGACCTGCAGTCCGGGCGGCTGACCAAGCCGGATTTGGGTTGTCGCCTTTTATCGAGACATCCCAGCGCCCGTCACTGATCCAGCTGGCAATGTCAGTCGAGTTGTGCTCACCCTCAAACAATGGATTTGCCAACAGGTTTCCGCCCGTGGGACGCTCAGTGGCCCCAACATGTGGGGGCGTCTCGGTAGCACGATTGGTCTGGGTTGAATTCGGCTGTGACGTCTGCGAGGTCGGAGGCGCAGGGGTCCCGGTGTCCGAATTTCCGGCGGCGGCTCCGGCGTCGGGAGTAAGGCGTCCGGGTCTGGCGGAGGTGGTTGCTGATGGGAGCGGTGACCTGTCCTCTCCAGAAGGCGCGGTTGCTGAACCTAGCGGGCCAACTGAGGCCCCGACCGCAGTTTCCAGCTCGTGCGTGGTCTGAGTTACCCGAAG
>CAZGCX010000271.1:0-3460 GCA_964524585.1 uncultured Anaerolineaceae bacterium | reverse complement strand
GCGATCCAGCTCGACCCCATGCTCAGATACGGCGGTCACCAGCGCCTCGAACTCCTTGAGGTATGCATTCTGGTGGTACAGGCGATCAGTCATCTTCGCGATCTCTCTTCCCCTAATAAAGGAAAACTCCCGTCCTGCAAGGGACGAGAGTTCGGTTGCGCTCCCGCGGTACCACCCTTTTTTCCCCAAATGGGGACACTCGTTGAGGCACGGCCCGATTCGGGTATGCCTCCGCCACGGATAACGGTTGGCGACTCCGTCTTCCCTACTTGTCGGCTGCGGGCCGCGTTCAGGTCGAGGCTCAGGGGTGATTTTCAGCTGGTGCGACCGCCTCGGCTTCCACCGTCCCGAGTTCGCTACCGGTTGGCCACCAGCCTACTCTTCCCCTTCTCAGCCGCTGGATTTGCGGCATTATGCCACACCGACCGATTGCCGGTCAATGGCCCAGCGTGCGCTGGCTCTTCGAGCGCGGCTGGTGGATGAATTCGACCTTGCCAAATCCAGCGAGCAGATCGAGAACCTGATCGTGCAGCTTGAGCAGTTCCGGATTCTTGATCTTCCAACCGCCAGCGACCTGGTTGATGACCAGTTTGCTATCGCCTCGAACCTCTAGCTCGGTCGATTCGAGCAACTCGCCGGCGGCCTCCAGCCGCTTTCGGAGTTCCTCCACGCCGGCGATGAGCGCCAAGTACTCGGCTTGATTGTTGGTTCCGTGGCCAAAGTCCAGTCGAATCGGCGCGCCAGCCCGGCCGGGGGTTTGGCCGACCCCCTCCAGCTGCTGCAACCGAAACGAGCCATAGGCTTTGCCTGGATTGCCGATGCTCCCCCCGTCGAAGATCAACTCGTACTTGGTCATTCTTCGACCCGGTCGTACCAGGCAGCGAGCAGCGCCCGCAGGTTGTTGTTGTGCAGCTGGGGCGCGATGCCGTTCATCAGAATTCGACTCTTGCCGCAGTCTTCGATGCCGATCGATTCGAGGTATTCGAACGGTTCCCGCCGGCGAGACGCCTTCCGCACATGCTTCTGCACGGCGCTCAGATAGGTCAAGTTCGAGCGGACCGTGGCGCTGACCTCACCGCGCAGGACCGAGTCGCCGTGGCCAGGCACCAGGTTTTCGAGTTTCATGCGCGGAATCGATTTGAGACTGGCCACCATGAGCTCGTAGTCGCCGTCCGCCAAATATGGCAGCGGCATCACGACGTCGCCGGCAAACAGCACCCGGTCCTCGGCCACCAGCACGCCCAGGCCATCCGTACTGTGGCCGGGCAATGGAACCAAATGCAGCACCCGTTTGCCGACCCGGATCGTGGCGCGTCCATCTTCGAAGGTGACGTCAGGCAGCCGGATCTCAACCGACTCCAGTTCCGGGCTGGCCAGCTTGGCCTCTTCAAGCGCTTGCCGACCACGGGTATCCAGATACTCTCGGCACAAGGCGTGCGCGACGATGGTGGCCTTCGGAAAGAAGCAGTTTCCCAGTGTGTGATCGGTATGATAGTGCGTGTTGATGACGTACCGGACCGTGCTGCCCAAGCGCTCCTCGATGAACTGCTTGATTTCCATCACCTCGTCTGGAAACGCGAGGGTATCGATCAGCACCGTCCAGTCCGGACCGACCACTGCGCCGGCGTTGACCTGCGCGTATCGCTCGCTTGTAAAGACGTAGACGTTCTCGGAAACGCGCTCGCGGATCATGCGATCAGGGGGGAAAGCGGCCGGAAGAATAACATGCCGGCCGGTCGCCGGTCAAGTTTACACTACATAAGTGCGCGGCTCAGGGGGACGGTGGCGATTCGCTTCTGGCGGTCACCGTGTCACTCTCCACTCGAAGCCCCTCTCGCCCATGGAAGTTGATCAGATTGGTTTGGCCGGCGTAGACAAACAGAAAGGCGGTATACGGGCGGCCAAGGTAGTTGATCTGCACTTGGTACGGCCCGGCCGGCAGATCGCTGATCACGAAACTCTCCTCATACTTCTCGTCAGGCTTCACGGTGCCCAGGGCGTAGGTCCACACTTCCCAGATTTGATCGGTCTCGACCGACTTGATTTGCACCAGAAACTCGGGCAGCGGATTCCCGATCGTGTCGACCACCCTGCCCGCCAAGACTCCCCATCCCTCGGCTGGAACCGTCCACAGTTCGGGGTTCCGAGTGGCAAAGTAGCGGTTTTCGCCGAGCCGGACTTCGAAGTGCAGATGGGGGCCGCTGGCGTGCCCGGTCGATCCGACGCTTCCAATTCGGTCTCCGGCCCGCACCCGCTGGCCAAGCCAAACCGAGATCGACTCGAGATGGGCATAGACGGTATAGAGTGCCTGATCGAGGTATCCGAAGTCGTGTCGAATGGCGATCGCTAGCCCGTACGGATCTTCGGGATCATACAGTCCACGATACAGACCATAGCCAACCCACACCACCTCGCCATCCCCGGCCGCCACGACATCCGTGCCGCGATCGGCGCCAAGGTCAACCCCGGTGTGAATCGCTTCTTCTCCAAACAGTGTGCTGCCGTAACGGTAGCGCGGATTGGGCCAATTCACCGCGCCGGACGGAATTGGTCTGGAGAAGTAGAAATGGTCCTCGGGACGCAGAGCAAGGGGGGCGCTATACGGAGGCGGGCGCCACGCCGAAACTGGATTCGGTCCGGCCTGCGGCAAGGCGAACTGAGCCAGCGTGGCAGCTGTTTGCGGTTGAGCCGGTTCGGTCGCTTGCACCTGTTCCGAGGGGACGGCGGTCGTCGCTGCCTTGGGCTGGCCTTGGTTCGCAACCGCCTGAGGCGGACTTGGCGCGCAGCCTGCGATCAGCAGCGCCGACGCAATGATTGCCGGCCGGAGCTTCACGGCGAGCTGGTGGGGCTGGGAGTCGCGGTCGAGGTGGGCGTAGGCGGAATCGGTGTCGGAGTGATCCACCGCAACCACCAGGGCGTGGGCGTCGGTCTGGGGGTGTTGCTGGGAGTCGGCGTCGGCGTCTGATAAGGCTTGGGGGTCGCGATGGCCGATGCCGGGTAGAGCTCAGCCATGGCACTTGCCCAATCCATCGAAGCCCGCAGTGCGAACTCATCGTAGCGCGCTCCGGGATAGAAACTGCGCCAATTGCTCAACGCAGGTAGTCGGTCGAATCCGTAGTCGGCGGCCAGCGTGGTGAAGTCCAGGTAGTAGCCGCCCGGGATCTCCGCCTTTGGGGCGCCACCGGCGTCATACAACGTGGCGTCGCCGGCGAACCGGGCCGAGAAGTCCCACGGTCGCTGCCGCAGTGGCTCGCCTTGTGAGCCGTCCTGAGCCAGTGTTCGCACGAAGACCCGCCAGTAGGTTTCCTGTCCGTAGTCTTCCCGCACAACCTCCACCCAGCCGGCCTGGACCGCGGCCAAACTGACAGAGAACGCCCGACCGGTGTACAGCCAATCGTTGTAGGCATAGCCGGGCGGTAACGGGTCGTTGATCCCGACAAATGCATGCTGCAGATTTCCC
>CAZGCX010000270.1:1094-3460 GCA_964524585.1 uncultured Anaerolineaceae bacterium | reverse complement strand
TCACCGGGCGCCTACTACTAGGGCTCGACACTGATAGTTCGCTTGTTTGAGTTTGGTCATGCTATGAACGAATTGGCCTCCGCCAAATCGCCTGAACGGATTGCTGCCTTGATGACGATTTCTCTCGAACCACTGCTTTCACCCGCGCCATGAACCCTTCCGACTCCCAAGCATCGCCTGAGCACAGCCCGGAAGGACGAGCCGCCGACGCGGTACCGCTGTTGCACCCGACCCTTATCGCGGAACCTCAAGAGATTCGAAGGCTTCTGGCTGACGCGCGTCTTCGCGGGATAGCCCTGACCCGCGGGATGAATCGCAAAATCGAACCTGAAGTCGCATACATAGAAGAAATAGCGACTGACTCGATCACTATCGCCTCGCAAAGTTTTGAGTTCGACAAGCGTAATATCATCTTTCTGAGCTTTACCCTGAACGAGAATCCATATTTCTTTCAGGCGCAGTTCAAGAGCCAGATAGACCGCATCAGAGTCGAGCTGTCAGTTCCAGAAGTCATCTATCGCTCCGAGAGGCGATCGAGACTCCGAGAGCACGTAGATCCCGCGGAGGAACTTGTCCTTGAGCAGGGGCATAGGGCTATCCAAACCGCCTACGCCGTAGATCGATCTCCCGAGGGGCTCGGCGTAGAAGTGCCGCGCGGATTCGCCTCCACACTGAGGCGCGGCGAGCCGATTTCAGTCTCTTCCCGAGGAAGCAGCGGTAGGCTCTACGGAGAGATACGAAGCTCTCGCGAAGCGAGCCGCCCAGGGTGGTTGCGGATGGGACTTAGAACCAGTCCGGTGCCGCACAACTCTCTCTCGGTTGAAGTGCTTGCAGACACGGCTGACGGAGGATCCGCCGGCAAGATTAAGAATCATCTGCGGATCGCTCTCGCAAGTGCCAGGGTGGTCTCTGATCGAATTGGCCGACGCCTTCGCCGCACTGCTATTCGACAGCAGTCTCGGCTAGTGGATATCTACGACTCAAGGCGAAGGAGGCTCCGCGCCCTCATTGATTCCTGGGGGCCCTCCGATCGATGCGTGGCGGTGGTCATCCCTCCGGCGTGGGGTCGAACAAAGGAGACACTGCTCCCGCTGGCGGCCACTATCGCTGAGACTTTCAAGAGAGCCGGGCATCCTATAGCGATTGTTCGCTATGACGGAATCAACAGGCGAGGAGAATCCTACAAAGACTCTGAGTGCAGACACCCTGGGCGAGAGCAGCACCGATTCTCATTCTCGCAAGGAGTTAGCGACCTCCGAGCTGTGGTGGACTACTTACAAGCCGACCCCGCGAGCCGCCCACGCAAGACAATTGTTGTCAGCTTTAGCGCGGCTTCAATCGAAACTCGGCGCGCGGTAGCGCTCGACTCGCGAATCAATGGTTGGGTATCTGTAGTCGGTTCTGCAGACCTTCAATCGATGATGAGATCAATCTCCGGTGGTATCGACTATGCACTCGGCGCCGAGCGAGGCGCGCGTTTCGGCATCCAAGAGATCCTGGGTGTTGAAGTAGACATGGACTTGGCCGCGGCAGATGCACTGAGCAATCGCCTGGCATACATGAGCGATGCTGAAGAAGACTTTGCGCGCATTAACGTGCCGATTGTTTGGATTGCTGGACAGCACGACGCTTGGATGGATCAGGGCCGAGTAAAGGAGGCTATGTCCTGCGGGGATACATCCTCCCGAAAGATCATCAGGGTGCCGACTGGCCATGCGCTCCGTAATAGCATGCAGGCACTTCGGGTGTTCCGACTAATCGCCACAGAGATTGCCGCGATGGGCGTTGGTCGTGAGATTCGCGCGGCCACTCCAGACCTTGTTCTCCTCGAACGTCAACGGGTCGCGGAACGATCGAGAATTGGCAATGTGGATTCTGGACTGCGCGATTTCTGGACTGACTATCTGCTAGGCAAGGATCGAGCGGTTGGTATTGAACTGATGACGTCCACCCGTTCATACCAGGAGTTCATGGCCTGCCAAATCGACTGTCTATCACTCAGACCGGGAGTTCGCGTGATCGACCTGGGCGCGGGAACGGGTTCGTTTCCTCAGCAGGTCTGGAGGTCGGACAGGGGAGTTTCCGGGCTCCAGATCGTTGAACTCGATTATATTGCGGACGGTCTGCGACGCGCGCGAGATAGGGTAGGTGACATTGCTGGCGTGAGTTATGTCACAAGTGATCTCGACCTTTCGGGATCGGGAGATGGGCTCCCTTTTGCAGATTCGGTCTGTGATGCTGTACTGTTGTCATTGGTATTGAGTTATGTTCGGGAACCGGTTCAGCTTCTCGGTGAGATAGCGCGCGTGTTGCGGCCGGGTGGGCGGATCGTGGTTTCGTCGCTTCAGCGTGACGCAGATATGTCA
>CAZGCX010000270.1:0-1084 GCA_964524585.1 uncultured Anaerolineaceae bacterium | reverse complement strand
CTCAGTGGAATGAGGCGCTTGCAGAGCTGGCTCCCAAGAAGGACTTGGGAGAAGCGCTTCGGGGATATTTGAACGAGGCTTCTCGCCTCCTTGATCTCGAGGAAGCAGGGCGATTCACGTTTTGGGAAGCCGACAGGCTCGCTGCTTTGCTTCGAGAGGCGGGCTTTGTAGATATCGGTACGGCTCGATCATTTGGGACCCCGCCACAAGCGAGTATCGCCTACGGCACCCGACCGACCGCATTCGCCAAATAGTCGCGATAGACGCGCTCGGCAATTCTCGTATCCCCAGTCGGGCAATGCTGCGAGCGGGACGGAATGGTAGGTCCGAGGCAGGCAGGCCTCGATGCATGGACTCCCGCTCCCCCCCCTTTGGGCGCGGGGTGGCTTGGAAATCAAGAAGGGATCCGCCCCTCCCCCCGCTAAAGCAACTTGGGAGGTGCGTCGATCTTTCTGCAATTGGAAGCAGTACAGAAAGATCGAAAGGCGCTCTACTCGGAGTTCCGGCGCGAGATCGAAGCGTCAGAGCTCCCGCGTGCGCTTCGGCGCGCCGCGTTGGTCCTCTTCTTGATCAACTCCGTGTTTATAGGCGCAGACTGGCTGATCTATCCAGATCAAATGGTCGGATTTCTTCCCATTCGCATCGGAATGGATCTGGTAGTCGGCTTCCTTTATTTCGTCACATCTACTCGATTTCCTGTTATCTCAAGTTATGCGACGGTCGCGGCAGGCGGGTGGATGCTGTTTGCGGTTGTCGATGGTACTGGCGGTCCTTCATCTAACTACTACGTAGGGCTAGTTCTTCTAGTGACCGGCATCGGTGTGTTGGCCCCTGTTTCTGCGAAGCAGGGTGGCATCATGATCGCATCGTTATTCCTTGGCTATCTCGGCTTGTCGCTACGGGACCCAGCTGGTATCGAAACATTCCAGTTCACGCTGAGCGTCTTCTTTCTAGGAGGAGCTTCGCTATGCGGGGTGATGAGTTGTGTGCATTTGGAGAGGATGCGGTTTTCGGACTTTATGCAGAAGAAGCAACTCGAGAATGCTCGGGACGAGTTGGCAGAGCTGGATGCAGCGAAGTCTAG
>CAZGCX010000269.1:0-3478 GCA_964524585.1 uncultured Anaerolineaceae bacterium | reverse complement strand
ATCTAGGGCGGTCTTTTGTTTAGTTGCCGTCTGGGGTCGGCACTCTACCCCTGCGGGCACAAGCCGACACTTCGCTACAAGTAGCCTGCGGCCGGCAGACTGCGCAGCACCTTGAGCACCACGCCGGGCGAGAACGCCCGCAGCGGATCTTCGCGGGTGAGCAGCACGTCGATGAATAGCCGGGTGACGTCCGGCCAGCGCAGGCAGGCCCGGCCCAGGGCGTCAAGTACGCGGGGATTCATATAAACCCTGCGCATCAGGCTAGTCCACACAAATATCCGCTGGAATCGGGCTCGCAGCCGCTGCTCATAGCGGCCGAGCGCTCGCACCGAGAGATCGGAGCCGGCGAAGCACCCTTGAATGGTTTGGCTGGCGATCAAGGCCGATTCCATGGCGTAATCGATGCCCTCGCCGGTAAATGGATTGACCAATCCAGCCGCTTCGCCGATCAATAAGACTCGCTGTCGCTGTACGATCGAACGGTGGAAGTCGGTACGTAGGGGAAATCCCTTCAGCGGTCCATCCGGCTTCCCCGGGGAGAGGGTTTCCTCGATCGGCGGATGCCGCAGAAAAGCATCGAGCATGGCAGGCAGTCCGATACCGGAGGCCTTGGTCTGCCCGAAAACCCCGACCCCCACGTTGGCAGTCGTGTTGGAGAGCGGGAAGATCCATCCATAGCCGGGCTGCGGCACGCCGTCGAACCGCAGTTGGATCCGATGGTCCAGCTCGCGCGCTCCAGTCCAGTACTGGCGGACCGCAAAGGACAGGTCAGGGTCCCGCCCAACCAGGCCCAGCCGGATCAGCAACCCCAGATTGGCGCCGACCGCGAGCACGACAACTCGGCCGCCGACCTCGATCCGCCGCCCCTCGCGGATCCCGGCCACAGATACGACATCCGACGCATGCTGGTCGACTTCACTCACCCGCACCCGATCGACGAACTCGGCGCCCGATCGAACCGCCAACTGGCGAAGCTGGTCATCCAGATCGAATCGCTTGACAACGTACCCGGGCAGCCCGTCGTCGCTGGTGGAGCTCAACGGTGCATCGATTGCCAGCCCGGATGGGGTGGACACGCGCAACCCGTTGATCCGTCGCCCTTTGCTCCAGATATCCTCGATCTGCCCAAAGCGTCGCAGGATACGCACCGCGCTGGGGGACAGCGCGTCGCCACAGGTCTTGTCACGCGGGAACTGGAACTTGTCTAGCAGCAGCACCGAGCGGCCACTGCCCGCCAAATCGGCCGAGAGCACCGAACCGCCCGGGCCCGCCCCGACCACAACCACGTCATATGTCTGATTCAACTTGCGATACCTCTAGGGCAGGAAGTTGAGCGGGTTCACCCGGCCAAACGTGTCGCTGCGCATCTCGAAGTGCAGGTGTGATCCAGTGCAATTCCCGGTGCAACCCATGGCCGCGATCACGTTGCCCTGAAATACTGCCTGCCCGCAGCCAACGTTGATCTGGCTCAGGTGGGCGTAGAGCGACTGCCACCCATTTCCGTGATCCACGACCACCACGTAGCCGTACCCCCAGTCGTTCCAGCCGGCGTACACCACCACGCCGTCGTCGGCGGCGTATATGGCGTTGCCAGTGCTGCCCCCAATATCGATCGCCTCATGCACCCCGGGTATGTAATTGAAACCGGAGATGGTATGGCCGGGAGTCGGCCAGCCGAAGGCGCCGTCGCCGATCGGGCCATTGGACACCGCCCCACAGGCGCCCGGCCCCAGAATACTGGCAACTGCCGGGTTGGACCGCGTGATGCGAATCATCTGCCAGCTCGGCGGCTCGCGGCGCCCTCCCGGAACGATCAGATCAGTGCCTTCTTCGATCCCCGGATTGGCGGGGTCGATGGCCGGGTCAAGATCGTTCCCGGGCCAGTCGATAATGTCTTCGGCCGTCACGCCGTAGAAGGTCGCTACCCCGTTGAGCCCTTCGCCCAGCGACCAGCGGTGCAGCGCCCCGTCTACCGGTAGGATGTTGAGTTCCTGACCCGGGCGCAGGAAATGCGGATCGCCGTCCAGTTCATACCAATTGCCCCAGAGGATCGATTCAGGTTTCAGCCCGAATCGCTCCGCGATCCCAAACAACGTGTCACCCTGCTGCACCTGATACTTGAGCAATCCCAGCCGCGGTCGGGTCGGGATCACGGTGTGCACATCCGAATTGCGGGTGAGCATCGAGGCCAGCGGATTGAAGGTCGAGAAGCTTGGCAGGTCCCCGATCTCAATCACCGCCCCCTGGGTGGGCAAGGGGAGCTGCTCAGTGTTCGCTGCAGGTTCGGTTCGAGCCCGGGCGCTCACCCCGGCGACGGCGACTCCCAGCACAAACAGGGTCGCCAGAACCGCCAGCGGATTCTGCGACCGAAGCCAGGCGCGAGCCGAATCGATGAGGCTGCTCATGGCAAGAAATCCAACGGGTTCACCTTCCCGTACAAATCGCTCATCAACTCAAAGTGTAAATGGCTGCCGGTGCAGTTGCCGGTACAACCCATGGCACCCAGCACGTTGCCTTGAAACAGCCCGTCCCCGCAGCCGACCGTCACACTGCTGAGGTGCGCGTACAGGCTCTGCCAGCCATTGCCGTGGTCGATCACGACCACGTTGCCGTAGCCGCCATTGTGCCAGCCAGCGTACACCACCACCCCGGCATCGGTTGCTCGGATCGCATCACCGGTCGTTCCGCCGATATCGATCGCCGGGTGTACGGCTGGGTTGTAGGTGTATCCCGAAATCCACTGACTGGGAGTCGGCCAGATGAAGCCCCCGGCCCCAACCGGGCCGTCGTACACCTCGCCGCAGTAACCGGGACCCAGAATTCTAGCCGAGGCCGGGTTGGCGCGCGTGATGCGTGGCGCTCGCCAATCGACCGTCTGCCGGGATCCGCCCGGGATGACCAGTGGAGTCCCCGGCGTGATGTCCGGACTGAGTAGGTCCAGGTCCTGCGGCAGGCCGTTTCCCGGCCAGTCCAGGATGTCTTGCGCGGTCACGCCAAAGAAGCTTGCCACCCCAACCAGGCCATCACCTAACTTCCAATCGTAGATCGTGCCGTCCACTGGAGGGATGTCGAGTTGCTGGCCGGGCTGTAGGCTGTGCGGATTGTCTTCCAGTACATCGAAATTCCCCCAAAGCACGGTCTCGGGCTTCAGCCCAAAGCGATCAGCAATTCCAAACAGCGTGTCGCCTTCCTGCACGACGTATTTCAGGATGTTTAGCCGCGGTCGGGTGGGAATTAGTGTGTGAATTTCTGCCAGGCGCCGGACATTGGGGTCGGCCACCGAAGCGAAGCTCGGCAGTGCCGCTTCAGCAAGCGAGGCCGTGTTCGCCTGCCGCGGGGTCGGCGATTGCTCCCCGCCTGCCGTTGGGAGGGCGGAAAGCCCAGTCGCTACCGCCAGTACTACCACCAGCAGAAAGCCGGCGTGCTCGGCCCAGCGAAGTGTGGGCGATCTTGACTCATTGCCATGGGCGGGGTCCAT
>CAZGCX010000268.1:0-3487 GCA_964524585.1 uncultured Anaerolineaceae bacterium | reverse complement strand
CAAAGTGCATAATCACTTGAATCATCAGAACCAGGTCGAATGTCCGCTGAGGGTCGAATCCCTCAAGACTGCTGCTCAGGACATTCAGGCCCAACTCTGACCGGGCATACTCCGCCATGCGCTGGTTGGGCTCGATTCCGTGGCAGGTCCAGCCGCAGGCTTCAAATCCTTTCAGGACGAACCCGGCAGCGGCTCCGACATCCAGAACTGTCCCCGGCTGCATGTATCGCCGCAGCCGTCTGGCGTATCTTCGTCCCTGCGTGATCAAATGGTCCCGGTCGGCGAGGTAGTCTGGGTAACCAGCCGGATCACCGTTGAAATAGTGGTCAGCATAGACTCGTTCCAGGTGGCCTTCACGGTGTTCGATGACAACGAATTGGTGACCACAATCGTCGCATTGGCGAATCCAATACCCAAGTTTTCCGAAACCTTTGTGCGATGCGCCATTGCACAGCGGACACACGGCCTGGCGTCGCTTCGGGTCACGCAGATTCGCCGACCCCCAGCCTGTGTTCGGCAAGCAGTCGGTGGGGCAGCCGATCGACGATATGGGCATGCTCCCGGATGCTCAAGACTCGAAACTTGCCAGCGAGCCGAGCCAGCGCTTCCTTGACAATCCCAAGTTTCTGTCCGCTTTCCAGCCCCATGGCCGGGAAGAAGGCCAATTCGCTTAGATCATCTCCGCCGAGGAAGTCGAGCGGATGGAGCAGCAGTGACGGCTGCGTCCCAGTCAGCCGGCAGAGCGTCAGCGCCGATCGGTAATACCTGAGCGCCAGGCGGCGGGAGATCGAAGCCAGGTACTCGATGTAACTGATATGGAAAGGGAACCTGATGATCGGGAAGGTGGTCACCGGGATTTCGATGAGCTCGGCGCGGCCCTCCTCGTCGCCGAGGCGCCATCGATAGGGCTTGAGCGGTCGCAAGCCGTCGCGCAAAGAGCCGAATAGTTCACTTCGCTGCTCCCGGCCTTCGGTCGTCAGGCGTGCGCTCATGAAGTAGTAGGCCCGTGCCAATGGGCCAATGAAGGTCGGAAGGGTCGAGGCGTCATACAGGTAGCCGCGTCGCTGCAACGCGACCAACGTGGACTGAGAAAAGCTGTATCCCGGCGCCCGGTAGCCGATCGGATGCCGGCCGGTCGCCAGTTCGATTTGTTCTTCCGCCTGCGCCAGCTCAGCTTCCAGCTGCTCGGTCGAGTATTGGTGCATCCATGGGTTGTGGTGGAATGAGTGGTTCCCGATCTCGTGCCCGGCGTCGGCGATCGATCGCAAGGCGGCGTGGTTCACCTTGAGCGCCGCGTCCTGGCCAACGATAAAAAAGGTTGCGGTCAGTTCCAATTCGGCCAACAGCGCCAGGATCCGGGGCACGACGAGGTCCAGATACGAAGGGAACGTCTCCCAGCCAGCGTCTCCATGGGTCTTCAGGTAGGACCACTGGTTGTCGAGATCGATCGATAGGCTGGCAATCGGCTTGGTGGTTGACATCAGTTCCGCTCCACCAGCGCCGCCTCGGGTACGCCCAGTGAAAGCGCCGGGTCAGCCAGGACCGGCTCGGATCGCGCTTGCTGGCCGATGACGACCTCGGCCGCCAATTGGGCATGTCGAGTGAGCGATTCGGCATTCGTCAACTGTGGGTAGATCTGGGCGGTGGTCGCCAGGAACAGGTTCTCGACCGGCGATTCGACCGACGGGATCAGGCCGGTCCCATTGAGGCCGTGAAGCGGTTCGACGTAGCGGGCCCGGTGGATCTGCAGCTCCCGTACCCAGCTTGGTTGGAACTCTGGGAACATTCGGGCCAGGCCATCCAGCCACATTTGCTCAATCTGCTGGTTGGAGAGCAGCTGCAGCGCGCTTCCGGGCGCGGTGTATTTCGGCAGGTAGACCAGGTGATGCCCGCCGACATACTGCGGGTCGATGTAGGAGGTCGTCTCAATCACGCCGGTGAACGGGTTTCCGTCATCGGCAATATTCAGCGTCCAGTAGCCGGTCAGCGGCCGGTCCAGCACCAGCAGTGCCGCCACGATGCCCAGGTACTCGGTCTTGCGGAGCAGATCGCGATAGGAGGTCGGCGCATCGGGAACTAGCTTCTCGAAGATGGGCGCCGGCAGCGTGCAAACCAATCGATCGAAGCTGTGCAGCTCTCCGGCCATCCGGATCCCACGCGCCGTTCCATTTTCCAGCTCGACCTGCTGCACCGGCGCATCGACGTGGATCACCCCACCGCGCTTCCGGATCTGGGCGGCCATGGCCTCGATCAGGGTGATGTGGCCGCCGACCAGGTGTCCAACCAGCTCCTTCTGGCCCGCGCCGCTGCGGGTGGACTTCATGCGCACCAGCCGGGACCAGATGTAGGTGGCTGGAACTGAGTCGAAGCCGCCGTCAAACTTAGCCGCCAGCAACGGCCGCCAGAGCCGGTCATAAGTCCGCTGGCCGCTCCAGCGCACCAGCCACTGCTCGACACTGATTCGTTCCAGCTCCCGCCAATCCCGAACCAGCTGGGCGCGCAGCACCGTCAGACCCAGCCGGAAGCGATCGGTCCAGCCCAACAACGGGAAGCGCAAGAAGTCGAGCGAGCCGTTCATGGGGTGGATCCTGCCGCGGTGGTAGAAGCCGGTGCCAACCTCCCGGAACTTCAGCCGGTTGGCGATCCCAAGTTCCTCACACAGGCCGCGCACGCTGGAGTCGCTGGACAGCAGCGCGTGATAAAAGCGGTCGACGCGGGTCCCATCCTGCAGGCCAATCGTTCCCGCCAGTCCGCCGATGGTTTTCGAGGCCTCGAAGATCTCGACCTGCACACCCTGCTTGGCCAAGAAGTAGCCAACGCTGATCCCGGTGATTCCGCCGCCAATAATCGCGACTCTCATTGGATCGCCTGCCGAACCGAAACCGCCTCGACCCGGCGCATGACGGGAAGCAGGGCTTCGGCGGCCAAGCCGCTCAGGACGTCGGCAATGCGCTTGCTCGCTGCACCGTCGCCGAAGATCGCCGGATGCTCACTCGGCAATTCACAATCGAACCAGCTGCTGAGCATCTGCTCGGGGTCAGCCCCAACCACTCTGTTCCATCCGGTGGTCACCGTCTCGGTCCACTCGGTCTCATCGCGCAGCGTCAGGCAAGGCACGCCCACAAAATACGCCTCGCGTTGAATGCCGCCCGAATCGGTGGCAATCAGCCGGGCGCTTTCCTCCAGCCGAATCATGTCCAGATAGCCGACCGGCTCGATCACCTGCACGTGGGCACCGAATCGAGCTTTGATGCTCTCCAGCGCCTTGGCAGTGCGTGGGTGCACCGGAAAAACGATAGCTTCGTTGATCTGGTTCAGCGCCCTCACCAGTGCATCAAGCCGGGACAAGTCGTCGGTGTTGTGAGCGCGGTGGATCGTGACCAGGCTGTACTCCCCGCTTCGCAACCCCAGGCGTTCCAACACTTTGGAACGCTGCTGTGCCAGCGGTCGATAGAAATGCATGGCGTCCAGCATTACGTCACCGACC
>CAZGCX010000267.1:0-3487 GCA_964524585.1 uncultured Anaerolineaceae bacterium | reverse complement strand
AGCCGACCGCCAACCCCTCCTCCGGCAGCCTTGGATACGGGCTCTCGCTCGGCGAGATCCGGATGGTGGTGGAGAGCATGGCGGGAGTCATGTGGTACGATCAGACGCCAGCCAGTACCAAGCTGAGCTTCGCCTTACCCGCCGGACCGTAACTTGCCACGAGCGATCTCGGTTGAGATCTATACTGCTAGCCATCGAATCCTGGGGCGCGTAGACCCGGGCTCCACCGGACTCTTTAGCCACCTCAATCTCCCGACCACCAACTATCTGGAACTCACCGGTGCCCATCTGAGCCGGTTGCACCAGCCCAGCCGAATGGTCGCGCGCTACCCCACGCTGTGGGTGGTCAAGGACGAAGTGGTGAGCGTGCTGCTCAGCAGCCGGGCCGAAATTGGGCCTTCCGGCATGGCGCGCGGCGGATACACCACTACTGTGCCGCACTGGGTGCACTTGGTGCTGGGCGGCTACGAGCTGCGCGGACAGGTGGAGACGCCCGGCAAGTTCAATTACGGCAGCTTCATGATCGAAGGCGACCGGATCTTCATCCCGCTGTACAACACCGAATTGCTGGCGATCCTGTTTCCCGACATCCGCGCCAGCTCTCCGGCCATGCTGTTCAACCGCCAGATGGTGGACGCCATCGCACTGCTGCCCAAAGAAGCCATCCCCCGCAGCTCAAGCCAACCGGCGACCACCGCACACTGACCCGCAGACCGATTCTCGCCGCCAACTGGAAGATGAACCTCGGCCAGCGCCAGCCGGCGTTAGAGCTGTTGGGGAAACTGATTCCCGGTCTATCACAGCTGTCTGAGCTAGACCTGGTGATTTGCCCTCCGTTTACGGTGCTGGCTGAATTGGCGCAGCTGCTGGAGCCCACGCCGATCGCGCTTGGGGCGCAAAATATGCACTGGGAGGACTCCGGCGCCCACACTGGCGAGATCTCGCCCACGATGTTGGCCGGCCTGTGCCAGTACGTGATCATCGGACATTCCGAACGCCGGGCGGCCGGCGGCGAGCACGAGACCGACCTTGCCATCCATCGCAAGCTTGGGGCTGCCCTGACCCACGGCATTACACCGATTCTCTGCTTGGGTGAGAACCTGGAGCAAAACCGGGCCGGCGAAACCCACGACTTCATTAGCAAGCAAGTACGCAGCGCTTTCGAGGGAATCAAGCCCGAGCAAGCCCGCAGCTGTGTGATCGCCTACGAGCCGATCTGGGCGATCGGAACAGGGGAGGCGGCCACACCGGTCGACGCCAATCGAGTGATTGGCCTGTCGGTGCGCGGGGCGCTGGTGGAGCTTTATGGGGAGCGGGTTGCCGGGGAAATCCGGGTGCAGTACGGCGGATCGGTAACCGCCGAAAACATTGCTGATTTTATGACCATGCCCGAGGTGGACGGGGCATTGGTTGGGGGCGCTAGCCTGAAGCCTGGCTTTGTCGAGTTGGCGCAGCGGGCGCTGGGCTAGCGGGCTCAAGCGCCACCTCGTCGACCACCCCGACAATCACTGCCCGAACCGCCCCAGGATTGAGCCCCAGAATCTGGCGGGCCCCGTTTCCTTCATCGATCACCAGCACCGTATCACCTACCCCCGCCTGGGATACGTCCACCGCGATGTCATAGTCCCCGGTTTGCTCGCCTCGCAGGTTGAGTTGATCGACCAGCAGCAGCTTGTGGCCCTCCAGATGGGAGATCTTGATGGTCGAGACCACGCTCCCGATCACCTTTCCGATGTACATACCTACTCGTCCTGCGCTTCCTGGGCTGCTTCCGCCGCAGACTCGCCGGCTGGCGGCGCCTCCAAATCCAGCCCATGCCAGCGAGCGGTCGGGGCCGACTCGCGCCGCATGTCCACCTCGTCCACGATCCCCGTGATCGCCAGATCCACCGGCACGAACACCTCAGGCAGCGCTTGCGCTCCCTCGCGGCTGGCCACCATGAACACCAGCTCGCCGGGCGCCGCCTGTGCCGTGGCGTCGGCGGCGACCTCTGCGAGTCCCTTGGGATTCAGGTCTTCATCCAGCGGCTGCACGACCAGCAGCTTGATGCCTTCCAAACCCTCGTATTTGAAGGTCGAAACCACGGTTCCCAACACTCGGCCGAATTTCATCTCAGCACTCTCAGCTGGGAGCTGACCCTGGTCAGCCTGCCTGCTTGCCCAGTTAGCCGCTGCATCAGGCGCGTACCCGTTCGGCGAAACTGGTGGCCGCCGCCAGATTGGCCCACATCTCCGGATGCAACTGCGGTATCACAACCTGCCGGATCAGCTGTCTGGCCTGGTCGATGGCGGCCACCCCGAGCTCGACCGCGATCTGCACGTCGGCGACCAAACCGGAGAACAGCACGATGCCCTTCCCGCCCAAGCCGTCCGCCAAGCGCACTTCCAGCAGGTGCACCTGTGCGCCCTTGATCCCTGCATCCGCGGCGTGTATGGCGGCAGCCACTGAGCGGGTCTCTACCACGCCCAGCGCGTCGTTCGGGTCGGCCGTCCGCCCGCCGCGCAGCGCATCGACCACCTCCGGATGCACCTGTGGCAGGTAAACCAGATCCTCAATCGCCCCGCCCCCGACCTCCCGGCCGGCAGCCAGTGACTCCTCTACATCGGCAGTCAAGCCGCCAATCAGGACCAGATACTTGCCGGGCTGAACAGTGCCGGCTTGAATTACGTCGATCGGGGCGCGTTTGACCATCGCGTCGGCGGTCAGGATCCCGGCCGCGATGCTGCTGAACTCGATCAGGCTCAGCGCCGGATCAAACATCAGACGATCCGGAACGAATCGACCAGTGTGCAGCGCCGGATCCGGCTGAAGCTGCGCGGGTTGGTCAACCCCTCACCGGTCGGGCTGGCGATGGTGAAGGAACAGAAGCCCTCCCCGCCATGGCCCAACCCGGCCAGCGACGGCCCGTTCTTGACAAAGATGCTGCAATCCATCGTCCGGGCCATCTTGCTCATGTTGTCGATGTTCTTGGAGTGGATCACCGCAGTGTGGCGAAATCCGTGCTCGGAGTCCTTGGCGAGCTGGATCCCGGCCTCGGCGTTGGGCACCCGGGTGAGCGGAAACACCGGCATCATCTGCTCCGACCACACCAGCGGATGGTCGTTGGGCACATCGGCCAGCGCCAGCCGCACTTCATCACCGACCTCGATTCCGATTTCCCGCAGAATCACGTTGGCGTTCTTGCCGATGAACTTGCGATTCATCGCCCCGTGCCTGCCTGGAGGCGGCACTTCAGTGAAGATGACCTGCATCAGCCGTTCCACCTCGCCCGGTTCAAGCAAGTAGGCGCCGTAGCGCGCCATCACCTGTTTGAGCGGATCGGCAATCGAGTCGACCGCGATCAGCGTCTTCTCGTCGGTGCAGATGATGTTGTTATCGAACGAGGCTCCAAATACTACGTCTCGACCGGCCTGTTCGAGATCGGCGGTCTCGTCCACCAGGACCGGCGGGTTTCCCGGTCCGGCCGTGATCGCCCGCTTGCCGCTGG
>CAZGCX010000266.1:0-3536 GCA_964524585.1 uncultured Anaerolineaceae bacterium | reverse complement strand
GGCCAGCGAACGCACCGCCGAAGGTAGAATTCGTTTCAGCCGATGTCGATCTCCCAGTTCTTCACCCCGCAGACGGTTGCGGTCATCGGAGCTTCCACCGACCCAACCAAACTCGGCCATGTGATCCTCAACAACATCCTGAGTGGCGGATTCCTCAAAGACAGCCGTAAGGTGTTTCCCATCAACCCCAAAGCGGACCAGGTGCTGGAGCTGCCGGCCTTCGCCTCAGTGCTCGACGTTCCGGATGGTATCGAGCTGGCGGTGATCGTGATCCCCTACCCCTTCGTCCCGGATGCGCTGCGCGAGTGCGGCCAGAAGGGAATCCCCAACTCGATCGTAATCAGCGCCGGCTTCCGGGAGGCGGGGATGGAAGGGGCGATTCGCGAGCGGGAACTGATGCAGGTGGCGGACGAATTCGGTATGCGCCTGATCGGGCCGAATTGCTTTGGGGTGATCGATACCCATACCCCGCTGAACACCTCTTTCTCGGCCGGCATGCCGCCCACCGGGCCGACTGCCTTCATGTCACAGTCCGGCGCACTGGGCGCCGCCATTCTGGATTGGGCGATGGCCGGCCGGCTGGGGATGAGCAAGTTTGTTTCGCTGGGGAACAAAGCCGACGTCAGCGAAGCCGACTTGCTGCGCGAGTGGGCCGACGACCCCAGCTCACGCGTGATCCTGGCCTACATCGAGGGTTTGCCCGATGGACAGGAGTTCATCCAGGTCGCCCGAGAGGTCAGCAAACGCAAGCCGATCGTGGCCATCAAATCCGGCGTGACCCAGTCCGGGGCGCGGGCCGTCTCCTCGCACACCGGTTCGTTGGCCGGCTCCGAGCAGGCTTACAACGCCGCCTTCCGCCAGGCGGGAGTGGTGCGGGCCGACACGCTGGAAGAGCTGCTGGACTACGCGCTGGCCTTTGGCTATCTGCCGCGGCTCAATGGGGACCGGGTGGCCATCATCACCAACGCCGGCGGTCCCGGCATCCTGGCCACCGATGCCATCGAGCGCCTTGGATTGCGCCTGGCCCGGTTCGACCCGGACCGGATGCGGCAGCTGGAGCAGTTCCTGCCCGACGCTGCCAGTGCGGCCAATCCGGTCGACCTGCTGGGTGATGCCCGCTCCGACCGCTACGAATTCGCGCTGCGCCTGCTGGCAGACGACGAGCACGTCGACGCCATACTGGTGCTGGTGACGCCCCAGGCCACCACCGATATCGATCGTACCGCTGAGGTGATCGTGGAGGCGGCCGCTGCCACCTCGATCCCGATCCTGAGCTGCATGATGGGCCAGGCCAGCCTGGGCAACGCCCCCCAGATCCTGCAGCAGGGGAGTACCCCGCGCTTCTCCTTCCCGGAGCGGGCAGCCCGCGCCCTCTACGCCATGAACCTGTATCGGCGCTATCAGAGTGAGCCGATGCCAAAGCTCGAGCAGTTTGCGGTACAGCGCGAGCGGGCGGGCGAGCTGTTCGCCGCGGTCCGGGCGGACGGCCGGGTGACCATCGGGGACTTTGAGTCGCGCCAGCTGCTGGAGGCCTACGGTTTCTCGATGCCGCCGGCCGAGCTGGCGCCTGATGCCGACCAGGCGGTCGAGATCGCCGGCCGTATCGGCTATCCGGTGGTGCTCAAGATCGCCTCGCCCGACATCCTGCACAAGACCGACGTCGGCGGGGTCAAGGTCGGATTGGCCGGGCCGGAGGCGGTGCGGGACGCCTTCGACCTGATCACCTACCGCGCGCAGCGCTACCTGCCGGAGGCCAAGTTATGGGGCTGCCTGGTGCAGCAAATGGTCCCGGAAGGGCTGGAAGTGCTGATCGGGATGAACCGCGATCCGCAGTTCGGACCGCTGGTGACCTTCGCGCTGGGTGGCATTTACGTTGAGATCCTGAAGGACGCCGCCTTCCGGCTGGCGCCCTTCTCACGCGACGAGGCGATGGCCATGCTGCACGAGATCCGCGCCAGCGCCCTGCTCGATGGGGTCCGCGGCCGCCCGCCGGTCGATCGTGAAGCGCTGGTCGAGGCCTTGCTGCGAATCGGACAACTGGTGACGGACTATCCTGAGATCGACGAGCTGGACATCAATCCCTTCGTCGTCTACGAG
Source organism: uncultured Anaerolineaceae bacterium (assembly GCA_964524585.1). Classification (GTDB taxonomy): domain Bacteria; phylum Chloroflexota; class Anaerolineae; order Anaerolineales; family E44-bin32; genus JADFRG01. Next base: position 1,439 of record CAZGCX010000266.1, on the reverse strand, counting down.
GCGGGGCAAGGTGGGCTTGCCCTGGATATGCGGCTGGTGCTGTCTTCCTCCAGCCGATCAAGGAGTTAGCCATGGGTGCTCTGTATGTGACCTCCACCGAGCCGTATGCCGGCAAAACTGCGGTTTGCCTGGCACTGGCCAAACAACTGCAGGCCGGTGGCCGCTCGGTTGGGTATCTGAAACCGCTCAGCACCCAGCCCTGGCGCACGCCAGCCGGGCAATTGTCGGATGAAGACACCGACTTCGTCCGGCGCACGCTGGAGCTGGACCAGGAGCAGTCTCCGGATTCGCCGGTCATCGTCACCGCGGAGGTGCTGCGCGAACGGTTGGCGGCCGACAACTCCGAGGACTTGATCCAGAGCGTGGTCGATATCGCTCGATCGATTTCCGAACAAGTCGATCTGCTGATGTTGGAAGGTGGCGCCTCACTGCGCGAAGGCTACGCCATGGGGCTCTCCAACTTGCAGATTGCCGAGTCACTCGGGGCGCCGGTGCTGGTACTGGTGCGGTGCCATCAGGAGATGCAAGTGCTGGACGACGCACTGGCTGCCCGCTTCCGGCTGGGCGAACAAATGCTGGGGGTGGTGCTGAATCACGTTTCCGAAGGGATCGTGCAGTTCCTCGAGCAGAGCGGTGGGCCGTATCTGGAACGCCACGGCATTCGACTGCTGGGAACACTGCCCCGCCGCCCGCGACTTTCGGCCTTGAGCGTGGGCGAACTGGTCGAATTGCTGGGGGCCAAGATCGAGACCAAGAACTACGACCCGGAGGCGCTGATCGAGAGCTTTACGGTAGGCGCCATGACCGCTGAAGCCGCGTTGTCGCGTTTTAGGCGACAACAGAACAAGGCGGTGATCACCGGCGGCGACCGCTCGGACATCCAGCTGGCGGCGCTCGAGACCTCCACCGTGGCGCTGATCCTGACCGGGAACCTGCAGCCGAGTCCGGTGGTGGTGCAGCAGGCCGAGGGACTCGGGATCCCGATCCTGCTGGTCGATTCCAATACCATGGAGGCAGTGGACCGGATCGAGCAGACCTACAGCCGTACCCGGCTGGGCCAGCCTGAGAAGCTGGCCAGCTTCATGCAGTTGATGGAGCAGCACGTCAACAGCCAGGCGATCTTCGAAGCGCTGGGGCTGGGATAGCAACTCGGAGTTCGACCGCTCCCGTTCGATCGGCAATACCGCCCAGCACGCCGGCTCGAGCGATCGCCGGCTGCAAATGCCCATCGGTTATACTCGCCTGGAGGCCCCCATGAACAACGATTTCGGCACCCTGGCAACCCTCGAAACCTCCGCCGGACCGGTGCGCTATCACCGACTGGCCGGCCTGGAGTCGGTCGACCTGCCCAAATTGCCGTTCTCGATTCGTGTCCTGCTGGAGTCGGTGTTGCGTCAGGTCAATGGACGCGAGATCACCCGGGAAGACGTCGAGGCCCT
>CAZGCX010000265.1:0-3550 GCA_964524585.1 uncultured Anaerolineaceae bacterium | reverse complement strand
CGAACCGCGTCCGCGTTGAAACGGTATCGATCGGACTTGGTATAGGCGTAAATCGTGTCGTGCTTTCTCTTAAAGGCGCTGCGGATCGGGGAGGGGCCGTGGTAGACCCAGATGATCTCGTTCAATAGACGACCGGGGCCGAATATTTCGTCCAGCAGTACCCGTGCGTATGGTGAGGCGTGCCAATCCAGGTGAAGGTAGAGGGTTCCGCTGTCGGCCAGCAGTCGATGCATGAAGCGCAAGCGCGCGTACAGCATATTGAGGTATTGGCCCAGGTCGATCCAGCGATCTTCAAACCCGCGGGCGGTCACCCATTCGGTCGGCTTGCGCGAGTCCTCGCCGCGACCGGCGCGTGCCCGATAGGTCTTCCCGGTCCAGAACGGGGGATCAGCATAGATCAGATCGATCTTGCCCTCGAACTGCTGGCGCAGCGCGCTCATGGCCGCCAGGTTTTCGCCCAGGATCAAGCGATTGGCCCGCGCACCTCGCCCTGGACCCACAAGATCAGTGCACTGTAACCGGATGCCTTGGGGCGCCTCCTCGTGCCGGCCCCTCCAGCTCAGGCTCAGCTCAGAGCTCAACCCGCCATCCAGATCGCCTAGGGGACACGCCCGAACTCACGCTCCAGGATGCCCGGCAGCTTGGGGTCACCGATCTCCTCCAACTCATAGCGCACTCGCTGAGCCGGCTTGTTGAGCTTCAACAGGGTGGCCAGGTCAATTGGGGTTCCGATCAGGACCAACTCGGCGTCCGAATCATTGATGGTCTGCTCCAGCTCTTTCATCTGGCCCTTTCCGTAGCCCATCGCCGGCAGGACTTCGCGCGTGTTCGGATACTTCTCAAACGTAGAGCGGATGCTCCCCACCGCAAAGGGCCGCGGGTCGATGATTTGCTTGGCCCCGAATCGGGTTGCCGCGATCCATCCAGCGCCGAAGGTCATGCCTCCATGCGTGAGGGTGGGCCCGTCCTCGACTACCAGCACCCGGCGACCGTCGATCGCCTGCGGGTCATCCACCGAGATCGGCGAGGCCGCCTCGATGATCTCTGCATTCGGATTGAGCAGCTCGACATTTTGCCGGACGGTCTCTATATTCTCCTCTGCCGCGGTGTCGATCTTGTTGATGACCACCACATCGGCCAGGATCACGTTTGATTCGCCCGGATAGTAGCTCAGTTCATGGCCGGGCCGGTGTGGATCCACCACCACGATGTGCAGATCGGGCCGGTAGAACGGAAGGTCATTGTTCCCGCCGTCCCACAGAATCATGTCCACCTCGGACTCGGCTTGTTTCAGGATCGCCTGATAGTCGACTCCAGCGTACAGGATGGCCCCCAACGCCAGGTGCGGCTCATATTCTTCGCGTTCCTCGATGGTGCACTGGTGGCGATCCAGGTCAGCCCGCGATTCGAAGCGTTGGACGCCCTCGGTGGAGAGATCTCCATACGGCATCGGATGACGGATAACCGCCACCCGATGGCCGAGCTCGCGCAGCAACGCCAGCACCCGGCGGCTGGTCTGGCTCTTGCCACTGCCGGTCCGGGCGGCGCAGACCGAAACCACCGGCTTGGAAGACTGGATCATGGTGCTCCCCAGTCCCATCAATCGGAAATCTGCCCCGGCGACCAACACCCTCGATGCAATATGCATCACGTACTCGTGTGTGACATCGCTGTAGGCAAAGACCACCTGGTTGATCTGCTGCTTCTCGATGAGATCCGTCAGCTGCGACTCGGGGTAGATCGGGATCCCCTGCGGATAACCGCTTCCGGCCAGCGAAGCAGGATAGGTCCGGCCTTCGATATTTGGTATCTGGGTCGCGGTGAAGGCAATTACCTGGTAGTCCGGGTTGTCTCTGAAATACACATTGAAGTTGTGGAAGTCTCGTCCTGCCGCCCCCATGATGATGACCCGGTCTGGCTGCATCCCGTTTCTCTGTCTCCCTTTCTCGGATTACATTTCGTCTGGAGCACTGATGGCCAGCAAGCGCAGTGCATTGGCCAGAGTCTGGCGGGCGGCGGCGGTCAATCGCAATCTAGCCTGCCGTTGTTCTGACTGGAGCACCGGCACCGCGTGATAGAAGCCGTGCCAGGTCTTTGCAAGCTGAAAAACGTAATTGGCGATCTGCAGTGGCCGGTACTCGTCCGCCGCCCGCTGTACCGTGGCCGGAAAGCGGGCAATCTGATCAATTAGCTCGGCTTCCAGCGGCTCGAGCTCGTAGTCAAAGCTCGCTGACTCCGGCAAGGCTCCGGCCTTCCGCAAAATGCTGCTTGCGCGCACGTGAGCATTCTGAATGTAGGGTGCCGATTGGCCGTCAAAGCTGAGTGCGGTCTCCCAGTTGAACTCGATATCGCGAACGTTGTCGACGGACACCAGGGCATAGATGAGTGCACCCAGGCCTACCTGGTGGGCGACCTCAGATCGCCGTTCGCCGGACAGCTCAGGGTTCTTCTCGGCGATAATCTGACTGACCCGCCTCTCGGCCTCCATGACGACGTCCATGAAGAGCACCACGTTCCCAAGGCGCGATGACATGGCGCCCTCCGGTAGAGTGACAAAGCCGTAGGCCAGGTGATAGCAGTTCTCGGCCTGCGGAAACCCCCAGAGCTCCAGGATTTTGAAGACCTGCTGGAAATGCAGACTCTGTCTCACGTCCACTACGTAGATCGACCGATCCACCTGGTACCGTTCGAACTTTCGCTTCGCCAGCGCCAGGTCCTTTGCTGAATACAGCGTGGTCCCGTCCTGCCGGAGCAGCACGATCGTGCGGTATTTCTCCTTGGTGAGGCCGAGTTGCTCGTCGATCTTCACCAGCACCGGGCCCCCCGGCCGCTCGTCTTCCGCGATACCCAGTTGGACCAGCTCTTCGACGATCTGCTTCGCTTCAGGGTCGACCTCGCTCTCGAAGAAGAACACGTCGATCCGGGCGCCCAACATGCGCAAGATGTCATCCAGCTCATCCAGGCTCCACTGCCGGGTCCGTTTCCAGAGCTCGCGCACTTCCGGATCGCCGCGGTCCCAGGCCAGGTACATTGCCCGGCGTTCGGCGTCGTACTGTTCGCGGAGTTCGCGCTGCTCCTGGCTCTCGTTCGGCTTTTCGCGGACCAACTCGTTGGCCTCGTGATAGATCTTCGCCAACCACTGGCCCCGGTTGTGAACCCCCGCCGGCTCCTCGCCATCGTGAAACCGCTGGTATCCCCAAATGCAGGTGATCACTCCAAGCCCAACATCGCCGGGATAGGATGCGCGAATGGTTTCAAAGCCAGCGAATTCCACCAACCTGGCCAGCGCCTCGCCCAGCACGGTATTGCGGGCGTGTCCGATATGGAACGAGTGGTGGGTGTTGGGCTGCGCGTACTCCACCATGATCCGCTCGCCGCGTGTGGGGCCCCGGCCGAAGTCCTCGCCCTCCTTCAGGACCTGATCCACGATCAGGGTGGCGTAGCTGCGGGTATCGAAATAGGCATTGATATAGGCGTTCTCCGCCTCAATCAGGGAAAAGCCAGCCGGCAGCTCGAGCTGGGCCACCACCTCTGCCGCGATGATGGTTGC
>CAZGCX010000264.1:0-3614 GCA_964524585.1 uncultured Anaerolineaceae bacterium | reverse complement strand
GCTCACGTGTGCCTGCCTGTCCTGGCGGCCAGGCCAGGGCGGCCCAGTGCACTCTGGCGAGTACAAGCAGGCAGCTCGCAGCCGTTAGGCAGAAGTAGGGGAACCAGAATGGGCGCCATGATCATGTATTACAAGGGCAGCCGAGACCCTCGGCTCGTGACTGTCCGTCGTGGTGGCACCCTTGAGGACGCTGATCATCGGCTCCTTGCAGTGTGGGCTGCTGCTTGCGCGGAGCACGTACTGCAATTCTTCGAGCACGCCCATCCCGCCGACACCCGTCCCCGTCAGGCGATCGAACAAGCGCGTGCTTGGGCACGTGGTGAGATCACGATGACGCAAGCGCGCACCGCGGCCTTTGCCGCTCACGCCGCGGCCAGAGAGGCATCCGGGGCTGCCAAGGAAGCTGCTCGCGCCGCCGGTCACGCAGTGTCGGTGGCCCATATGGCAGACCACGAGCTCGGCGCCGCCGCATACGCCATCAGGTCGGTCCGTTCGGCGGCGGATCCGGACAATCGCGACGAAGTGGGTCGCGCAGAGTGCCGGTGGCAGCGTACGCTGCTTCCCGTCAAGATCCGCGAACTTGTACTCGACGATCAGCGACTCCGGAACAAGAAATGCTGGTCACTCTTCGACTGTTGATGCGCTCTTGGCTGACTTCTGCCTAACCACTCGCACTGCAAGTACTGCAGCACAGGCTGGAGCGGACCGGGCCCCGGCGGCGCGAGAACAGGAAGGTGCCTTGCTCACGTGTGCCTGCCTGTCCTGGCGGCCGGGCCAGGGCGGCCCAGTACAATCTGTGGAGTACCCTGGACTGCTAGGGCAGGCAAGCAGGCAGCTCGCAGCCGTTAGGCGCACCAACCACGTCGCGCGCTAATATTGTTCCGCGTATCCTGCGAAATGGAAGGATCGATATTGCCATGGACCCTCGAGGAAATTCCAAGCACCTTCGGGATCGACCTGCTCCTATCGAAATGATCCCTGACGACTTCCGAGCGGCAGGCCACAATCTGATTGATGCAATTGCAGACTTCCTAGCTTCTTTGCCGGAGCGCCCGATAGGACCCGGAGAGACGCCTGCAGAGGTGCGACAGATTCTGGGGGACAAGTCCATACCTGACCTGGGTGTCCCTCCTCACCAGTTGCTGGATGAAGCTGCTAATCTCTTGTTTGAGCATTCATTGTTCAATGGCCATCCTCGATTCTGGGGGTACATCACCTCCTCGGCTGCACCAATTGGTGCTTTGGCGGATCTGCTAGCCTCGGCCGTGAATCCCAATGTGGGTGCCTGGTCATTGTCGCCCATGGCATCGGAAATAGAGGCGCAGACAATCAAATGGATCGCTGAATTGATCGGCTATCCACGAGGTTGTGGCGGATTACTGGTGAGTGGCGGCAACGTGGCCAATTTCGTGGGATTTCTGGCTGCCAGGCGCGCAAAGCTTGGTGAAGACATCCGTAAGAAGGGTGTGAGAGGCACGGACAGGGGGCAGCCAACCGTGTACTGCTCGGCCGAGACGCACACATGGATTGAGAAAGCAGCCGACCAATTCGGTGTGGGAACCGATGCGATCCGATGGGTGCCGACCAACAAGAATCTGCAGATGGACCTGGATGCTCTTCGGAATCAGATTGAAGATGACAAGGCGGGCGGGTTTGTCCCGTTTCTGGTGGTTGGAACTGGTGGATCTACGGCTGTTGGGGCAGTTGATGCTCTTCCAGCCATGGCGGTGATCTGCCATGAATATGACCTGTGGTTCCATGTGGACGGCGCCTATGGAGGGTTTGCTGCGGCGGTACCCGAAGCACCTTCCGACCTCCGGGGGTTGGGCCAGGCTGATTCAATTGCGATCGATCCTCACAAATGGTTGTACTCTGCACTTGAAGCCGGATGCGTATTGGTAAGAAATCCGGCAACGCTCATCGATACGTTCAGCTATCACCCCACCTACTACAAGTTTGAAGAAGCGACCGAAGAAGGTCCCACGAATTTCTATGAATACGGGCCGCAGAACTCGAGGGGGTTTCGAGCACTGAAAGTGTGGCTTGGGCTTAGGCAAGTAGGTAGACAGGGACAACTCCGCATGATCTCTGAAGATATCCAGCTGTCCGAGCACCTCTATCGGATTGTGGACAAGCATCCGGAGTTGGAGCCATTCACTCAGAATCTGAGCATCACAACATTCAGGTATGTTCCAAGTAACTTGATTGGGGATCGAACTGAGGTGGAAGAGTATCTAAACAGCCTGAACGAAGCGCTTTTGACCGAACTGCAGGAGAGCGGAGAAGCCTTCGTTTCGAATGCCGTAGTCGGGGGGAAATACCTGCTGCGTTCCTGTATCGTGAACTTCCGAACCACGCGAGAAGATGTGGAGGCATTGCCTCACATCGTGACGCGCTTAGGGAGCCAGGTTGACTCTGCTTTGCGCCCCGATCACTTGAGGGCAGCTGGGTGATGCACCTAACAACTCGGCCGCCCGCACCGGCAGTCCAGGGTGCTCCGCCCTGGCCTGCCTGCGCTTGCACCGCAGGTACAAGTGAACGCCAGGACAGTCAGGATGTACTGGAGCGGGCGCCGCCAGGGGCGAGTTGTGGGGCGAAAGTAGATCAGCGGCGCCGCTCCCTAGTGAGTGCTGCGAGACCGTAGGCAGCTCGCAACCGATATGCCTTCAATGAATTGACAGAGGGGAGTGAAATGACTGCACAGACTTCAGCAACCGAAATGCCAGTCGGCGGAGGAGCGAAGTACCTGAGTCTCAAGCGATTCAATATCGCGATGGGATTCTTGCACCTGATCCAGGGAATCTTCATGATCCTGGTCAGCAATGACACTAGCTATCCGATCTACACGAATTTCCTGAGTTTCAATACCGAGACCCTGCAATTGGCCCCGCACCCGAAGATCCTATTCGAGCTGCGATTTGGTCCCGCAGTTGCGGCATTCCTGCTGATCTCGGCCGTGGCCCACTTCTACCTAGCCACTGCTGGCTATTCTCGCTATGTCAGCAATCTTGAACGCGGCATGAATCCGGTGCGCTTCTACGAGTATGCGCTGAGCTCGTCGGTCATGATCGTGCTGATCGGTATGCTCTCTGGCTTGTGGGACTTGGGAGCCATCGTCTTGATATTCGGGGTCAACGCCACCATGAATCTCTTCGGCATCATGATGGAGTTGCACAACCAAACCACCCAGAAGACGGACTGGACGGCGTTTGTCTATGGATCGATTGCGGGGATCATCCCTTGGATTGTGATTGTGGTCTACTTCGTGGGCTCGATCAACTCGGGAGACGCCAAACCACCAGACTTCGTGTACGCGATCATCCCAACCCTGTTTGTGTTCTTCAACATATTCGCAATCAATATGGTGCTTCAATACAAGCGGGTTGGGCGGTGGAAGGACTACCTGTTCGGCGAGCGGGTCTACATCATCCTGAGTTTGACGGCAAAAACGGTGCTGGCGTGGCTGATATTCGCTGGCACGTTGGCACCCGTCTAGGTTGTGGTTGCGAAGCGGCTCCACGACGGCCAAACGCATAACAACTCACCCGCCTGCCCTAGCAGTCCAGGGTGCTCCGCCCTGGCCTGCCTGTCCTGGCGGCCTGGCCAGGGCGGCC
>CAZGCX010000263.1:0-3617 GCA_964524585.1 uncultured Anaerolineaceae bacterium | reverse complement strand
GCCCTCGTGGGCATAGGTGATCCGGTCGGCGACGTACAGCGATAAGCCGCGTTCTTTCGAATCGGCTAGCGTGACCGGCGAGTACTGTGGCTCGGCTTTGCCGCGGCTCACGACATTTACAACCAATCGATCCTCGAAGAGCTCGACCTCGATCGTGACCTTGCCGCCTTCGGGCGTGGTCCTGACGCAGCGCTCGATCAGGTTCGTGAGCAGCATCCGCATAAGCGCTTCGTCGCCCCGAAGGGGCGGCAACTCCTGAATCTCGGCCAATTCGATCGCCAGGCCGATATCTGCCGCTCCTGGCGAAAGCCGTTCGACCGCTTCGTTCAGCAGCGCTGAGAGATCGAGCGGGGTCAGCCTCAGCCGGAGCCGACCGGACTCGATCATCGACGCCAGCTGGAGGTCATTAGCGCGGTTGCTCAGGTACTGAGCCTCCCGGTAAGCGATGCTGAGGAAGCGCTTGGACTTGCGCACGTCCGGCACCTTGCCGGAGATCAGTAGCTCCAGCGCGCCGTGCAGGGTCTGCAGCGACTCGCGGAACTCCTCCGAGGTGGCCGCCATCACCTGTGCGCTGGGCTTAGAGCCTTCGAAGGAAACTGAGATCGAGCCGAGCTGCGCCGCCTGCTTACCGTCCCGGGTTTCCGACGGAGCGAGCTTCTGATCCCGTTCGGTCTCCACCGGCTGCTGCCGGCCCTCGGAAGTTTCAGAAGGCTCGGAGGCTTCATTCTTTGCGCCTTGCATTTGGTCCAGCTCCGGCTCACGCTTCGGCTTAGCTTTAGGCGAGGCTGTGCTCTTGCTGTTCTTGGTTGCAGCCTTCTTCTTAGCCATCGGTGTTCAACTCCGCGCCACTCTGTGCGCCGTCGCTCTGGCCCGGCAGCTTGCGGGTGTTCTCCAGGTACTCGTCGAGCATGGTCAGTGCGTAGCGGCGGTGCCCGCCCGGGGTGCGGAATGGCACCAGCATCCCGCGCTTCTCGATCCGGTTCAGCGTGCTGAGGCTGACGCCCAGGTATTCGGTGGCGTCCCGGGCGTTGAGCAGCCGGGAACGTTGCGCGGCACTCTCGCCGTTTGACGTTGCGGCCGGCGAATCCACGGCGACGCGTCGGGTCTCCTCCGCCTGCTCGCTGACCATTTGCTCGACCTGCTCTTCGACTTTCATCTGCACTCCGCGCGCGTTGACCCCCAGGGTTGTTGCACCGGCTGTGTACGAATTGCACCGGTCTGACACGGTTTTGCTTGGTTTGGACGCCTACCAGATTACGGGTTGGAGGGGAGGAAGAGTCTGGGAGTTGGGTCCCAGTTAGGAGACTGTAAGGTGGAGAGCCAAGAGAATCGTGAGTAGCTGCGAACTGGTGAGTTTGCAATCAGGCACTCTGCGTGACTTCGGACACCTTTCTGGCCGCCACGCCCCACCAATCCGGCAGTAGGCATTAGAATGTGCCTTCGTCCAGACCAATCATGGTCTTCTTAAGGGGTCGATCGGAGACAGCTCATCATGCAAGAGAAGTACTCGCGCCGCAGAATCAGTCTGCTCACGGTTGGGATCATCGGCCTGGCCTTGGGTGCGGTTCCCGCCGCCAGCCGCGCACTTGCTGCGCCAGCCTTCCAACCTGAGGCACCGGAGCCGGAAGTTCGTAGCTCGACCCGATCGGACTCAACCCCACCACTGCGCGAAATGCCGGCGATCCGCAGTGTGCCTGGGACTTTGCGAGTGCTGCCGCTTAAGGAATTACCCAACCGAATTGGGAGTGTTCCTCCGGACGAGTCTGATCCGGCCGTGCAGGCATCGCCCGGAGAGGGTTCGATGCCGGGTACGGCGGAGAACTTCGAGGGAGTCTCCAATGTCGATGGGGTTTTACCGCCGGATACGAACGGCGACGTTGGACCGAATCACTACGTGCAGACAGTCAACCTTTCCTTTGCCATCTGGGACAAATCCGGCAATCTGCTGCTCACGCCGCGTGACATCAATACGCTGTGGCAGGGATTCGGCGGGCCATGCGAAGCTCAGAATGATGGCGATCCGGTCTTGCTCTACGATGAACTGGCAGACCGCTGGATGATGAGCCAGTTCGCGCTTCCTCACTTCCCCTTCGGCCCGTTCTACCAGTGCATTGCGATCTCCCAGACTGGCGATCCCACCGGCAGCTGGTATCGCTACGAGTTCACGATCAGCAATAACAAACTGAACGACTATCCCAAATTCGGCGTGTGGCCGGATGCCTACTACATGACGGTGAACCAGTTCAATCAGGGGACCCTTAGCTGGGGCGGACAAGCCGCGGTTGCGTTCGAACGAGACAAGATGCTCGCTGGACTACCTGCAAAGATGGTCTATTTCGATCTATACTCGACCGATCCCAACTTGGGCGGCATGCTCCCATCGGATCTGGATGGTCCTCCACCGCCAACCGGCGCGCCGAATTACTTTTCCCAGATTGATGACAACGCTTGGGGACCGTGGCCAGATCGTCTCCAGATCTGGAAGTTCGCGGTGAACTGGAACAATGCCAGAGGCTCCAGCTTCACTCTCTCGGCACTGATCAATACTGACTCTTTCGATTCCAACCTGTGTGGCTACTCCCGGATCTGCATCCCGCAGCCCGGAGGCACCGCAGTTGACGCCATCTCGGACATCTTGATGTACCGGTTACAGTACCGGAACTTCGGCTCGTATCAGACGCTGGTGGTCAATCACACCGTCGACTCGACCGGTACGAATCGGGCAGGGATCCGCTGGTATGAGCTCCGAAACAGTGGCGGCGGCTGGTCGATCTATCAGCAGGGAACTTACTCGCCTGACGCGGACAACCGTTGGATGGGCAGCGCCGCGATGGATTCGGCGGGCAATATTGCGATTGGGTACTCGGTGTCGAGCAGCACCGTATCGCCCTCGATCCGGTATTCGGGACGGCTGGTTGGGGATCCATTGGGGACGTTGCCGCAAGGCGAATCATCGCTGATCGCCGGGTCCGGCTATCAAACACACCCTGCCGCAAGGTGGGGTGACTATAGCATGTTGGCAGTCGATCCAACTGATGGATGCACGTTTTGGTATACCCAGGAGTACTACAACGGAGTCAGCGCGGCAGGTTGGCGGACCCGGATCGGATCATTCAAATTCGACGAGTGCAGTGGTTCCCCGGTTCCGACGGCCACTCCCACGCTCACAGCGACTGACGGACCGTCGCCAACACCCACTCCGACTCCCACTGCTACTCCAGGAGGCCGGGCGACCAAGACGCCTACGCCGTCCAACACCCCGGGTGGTGGCCCCACCAATACACCCACGCCCACGAGCACTGCCGGGGGCCGAGCGACCAAAACGCCGACCCCGACTCCGAGCCCCGGGCCGCCGGGAGACTCGATGCACGTCGGAGACCTGGACGGCAGCAGCCAGGACCAGGGAGGCGGCTGGCAGGCCAGTGTGACGATCCTGGTGCACGATCAAGATGAAAACCCGTTGCAGGGTGTTGATGTGTCCGCCGTTTGGGGAGGGGGCACGCGGGGTCTGGCGTTCTGCACCACTGACGCCAGCGGACTGTGTACGGTGTCGAAGGGCTCGCTCTCGCCCGGGCTGTCAAGCGTGACGTTTACGATCACTGATCTGGACGGCTCGT
>CAZGCX010000262.1:0-3660 GCA_964524585.1 uncultured Anaerolineaceae bacterium | reverse complement strand
TCGACCCAAAAGCCTGCATAGTTCTCGGCATGAGCGCCGTTAGCGCTCAGATCTTGCATCTGATCGCCGTAGAGCAGGGTCGGCGAGGTGGATGGCCAGAACAAGATGTCCGGAGGATCGCTCTGGGCGCGGGTGTCCAACACGGCCGCGTCGCGGGTCGATTCGGAGCTGATCTCGACGCCGCAAGCGTCGACGAACGGGGCAAAGATGGCGTTGAGTTTCTCTTCTTCTGCCCCAGTCCACTGCGACATCACCGTCAGCGTGTCGCCAGCGGAGACGCCCATGCAGTCGATCGTCGGCGCCAGTGCCAGGCCTGCGCGCTGTGAGACCGCCGCGGCCGCCAGAGCGGCCTCGATATCACCACCCTGAACCGTGTCAACGATCGCCTTCCATTCGGCCTGGCCGAACGGTGCAGGGATCGTGTCGCCCAGATCCGGGGTGAAGCCGGAGGCACCCGCCAGCGCGGCGCCCTTCTTGGCCAGCTGGGCGTCGGCATAGTTGCCGTTGGCTCCGTTGTTCGGAGACAGGTCAAACCCTGCCTCCGCCCACGCCTTACCGCCTTCGGTACTGGTCAGATAACCGACCAGTGCCTGAGCCGCCGATGAGTCGCCGAAAGCCATCATGAAATCGGCGCCACCCTGCATGCCCTGGGCTCCCGGGAAGGCAAAGAAGTCGAAGTCGGTCCCGTACTCGAGGTCCGGGAACTGTTTAACCACTTCACCACCGGCGAAGCCGGATTGCTTCACCATCATCGCCTCAGGCGGATCCGAGAACACCTTGTAGATGGCGTCCAGGAAGCCGGTGTTGACCGTTCCAGTGGCGCCGCCTACGGTGTACTTGGAATCGGAAGCCCAGCCGGTATAGGTCTGATAGGCTTCAGCCACGCCCGGGTCATCGTACGAGACGTTCCCGTTGATCAGACCCATCACGAAATCCGGGCCCTGCTGGGTCAGCAGCAAGTCCTGGATGAAATCCGAGCCGGTCCAGCCAGTGGCCGCACCGCTCCCGAAGCCCATGCTCCAGGGCACGTTGCCATCCGCCACCATCTGATCCACCAGCGAGTTCAGTTCATCGAAGGTGGTCGGCACGCTGTAGCCGAAAGCATCGAACTGCACCGGGCTGTACCAGATGATGGTCTTGATGTCGGCCTTGGCCGGAAGCACCAGCCAACGACCGCCGAAAGTCCCTTGATCGATCCAGAAACTGGCGTAGTTCTCGCTGTGCGCCCCGACCGATCCGAGGTCCTGCAGCTGATCGCCATAGAGCAGCGCCGGCGCAGTCGACGGCCAGAACAGTACATCTGGTGGGTCGCTGTTTGCGCGGGTATCCAGCACAGCGGCATCGCGGGTTGATTCGGACGAGATTTCAACGCCGCACGCGTCGGCAAACGGCGCAAAGACGGCGTTGATCTTCTCTTCCTCGGCGCCAGTCCACTGGTACATCACCGTGACCTGGTCGCCTGAAGAAGCGCCCATGCAGTCGATCGCTGCTTCCGCCGGCGGCGGTGGGCCTTCGGCGGGCGGCGGAGCGCTGACTTCCGTAGGCGTTGCGGTACCACCGCATGCCACCAGGAAGAGTGCCAGCAAGACCGACAGCGTGAACCACTTCAACCAATTGCTCTTCATACTCCCCTCCTCGGGATATGTCGTTTTTCGCGTAAAGCAGCCTTCAATCTCTGAGATGTCAAGAGTAAGGTCCGGCCCTCCTTTCCGTTGATCGTCGTGATGGGCGTAAGCTCTTGTGTCCGAGCCTCACGGCGGTGTGGCAGTTGTTTCGCATCACGACCAGAGCGAACTGCGGGGTGACGTGCTAGGTGGATCGCAACAGGCCGGTCGGATCGCCTAGCGAGATCTCTGGTCTGAGAGTACGGGGAAGGGGCGTCTCACCGGCAGAAACCGCCCCAGCTCCAATCAAACGAACGGACGAAACCTGACCGCTCAAATTGGTCAGGTGATTATCATTTTACTTGGTTGGCCTGTCAAGGTAAGCCCCTTTGATGGGCTGCGCTCAGTGCCCTACCGGTTCGGGCACGGCGGACGCGTGCGGTGACTTCGCTCTGCTCAGGGGGCGGCGGGGGTCAGCGTGGCTAGATATCGACCGACCAGCCAGCCTTCGGTGCCGTCTTCCTTGCGCACCAGCCACCATTCCTGCTGGTCGACCACTTGCGGACCCTCAAGGACCAGCAAGCGCTCGTTCTCGGAAACCAAGTCCACCGGAATGCCGCCCGGCGCATCACGGATGATCGCCCCTTGCAACCCGGTGCCCAGCACCAGCGCCGATGGAGGCGTAGCGGTAAGCGTGGGCGTGACGGTGGGGGTTTGTGTCGCAGATGCCGTCGCGGTCGCGGTCGGCGTTGCGGTTGGGGTCAGGGTTGCAGTAGGGGTATGGGTGGGGGTCGGGGTGGCAGTCGGGGTTGGAGTTGGCGTGGGCAGCGCCGCCAGGACCGAGGTCCCCAGCCCGGCGGCGCTCACGATCCCCAGAATCCCTATCATGCCGATTGCAGCGCCTAACGAGCGTCCACTTCCGGTAAGCGGCCGAAATCCCATCAGCACCAAGGTGGCCAGTCCGACCGCCACCGCCCAGCTCAGGTGCAGGCCCAGGGTCAGCAGCGCGCCTTGCAGCAGCTCTGGGTCCGAACGAAAGAACCCGAGTTCGGCCGCGACCAGTGGCAGCAGCAACTCATAGGCCGCCGCGGCGCTCGGCAGCCCGGCCACCCGCTCCGAGCGAGCCAGCCGGGCGGTCAGCAGGATCCCCCCAATCAGCAACAGGCCAAAATCGATCCAATTGAGCTGGTCGTGCTCGTAGGCCAGCAGTTGCTCCGATCCGGCTCCGACCCCCAGCCAAAACACCAGTCCGGCCGCCGCAGCGACAACCACCAGCCCCACCAGCAGTGCCAGCGCCATGCGGATGAACACCCTTAGCGAGCCGGAGACCGCGGCCAGCGACAGCCCAGCCAGCGGACCAAGCCGTGGGGCAAACAGCATTCCCGCCACCAACAGAGCCCGCTGATCTAGCGCAAAGCCCAGCCCGACCAGCAGACCGGCCAGCAGCGCGTAGAGAAAGAAGCCCAAGCCGGGAGTTGCCGCCGATGCCAGACTATCCAAGTAGGCTTCGCGCTCGTCGGCTTGAAGCTGGCTCAGCCTGCGGCGGGCGCGCCTTTGGCGCGCGGCGCTCAAATCATCTGGATCGGGGAACTGGACGCTCTGCATTGGGCGCAGTATTGAAACACAGCAATGGGGGAGGTCGGCGCATTATAGCATCGGCGAAGTGGCGGTCGTGCCGGCTGCAGCACGAGCTCGCTGGCACACCCCTCGCGGCACCTCGTGACGATTGGCGGTGCTTCTCCGGCGTCCTGCTATAATGCGGGCGCCTCGGGCGCGTAGCTCAGCCGGTTAGAGCGCACGGTTCACATCCGTGAGGTCGGGGGTTCGAGCCCCTCCGCGCCCACCTCGGATCTCCGGGCCGGCAGCAGCGCTGGCTGTGGGGTTGATCCCATCTCCGGCACGCCATCCGCCACTGTCAGCCGACCGCCGCAAGCAGATCATTGGAGCTACAAGTGGACCTCGATCGAGACGAATTGCAGCGACAGATCCACGAGCTGTATCGGGCCGAACACGAAGCGCTGGGAAACGACGAGTGGGATTGGCGGCGCGTGGCCGA
>CAZGCX010000261.1:0-3674 GCA_964524585.1 uncultured Anaerolineaceae bacterium | reverse complement strand
GGCCCCGGCTGGTGGCTCTCCTGCGAGCCACTGAGTCTGCAAAGCCACTGGACACGTCGCTGCTGAAGCAGCACTTCCCAAAGGATCAGCAACGACAACTTGTCGATGCCCTGGTGGCCGACATCGGGTTCGACTTCGAGCACGGTCGACAGGACCAATCTGCCCACCCGTTCACAACATTGGGCTCGCCCACGGATGTGAGGATCACAACCCGCTACAAGGAACATGATCTTACCGAGGCACTGTTTTCGTCCATCCACGAGGCGGGGCACGCCATGTATGAGCAGCGGATTCCACCGGAGTTTGAAGGGACGCCGCTCTCCCACGGCGCTTCGTCAGGAGTGCATGAAAGCCAGTCCAGGCTGTGGGAGAACATCGTCGGCCGAAGCCGCCCCTTTTGCAATTGGATGCTTCCGAAGCTCCGCGGGATCTTCCCGGCCCAGTTTTCAGATGCAACGACAGACGACCTCTACGCCTCAGTGAATTCGGTCCAGCGGTCTCTCATTCGCACCGACGCAGATGAGGTGACTTACAACTTGCACATCATGATCCGCTTCGACCTGGCGATGCAGATGCTGGATGGCGAGCTTGCTGTTCACGACGTGCCGGAGGCCTGGAACAGCCGGTATGAAGCGGAGCTTGGGTTGAGCCCGCCCGATGATCGGGACGGGGTGATGCAGGACGTCCACTGGTACGCCTGGATGATCGGCGGCAATTTCCCCGGATATACCCTGGGGAATATTCTGAGCGCCCAGTTGTTCGAGGCCGCGGTCTCAGCCGTCCCGGGCATTCCGGAAGCGATCGGAAAGGGAGAGTTTGAGCTGCTGCACCGGTGGATGTCGGAAAACGTGTACCGCCACGGCAGGAAGTTCACCGTGGCTGAGCTGCCGGCTATCGCCACCGGCCAGGCGCTCAATGCCGAGCCCTACCTCAACTACCTAGAATCCAAAGTCAGCGACCTATACGATCTGCAGAATGACCTTAGACGTCGGTAGCTTTCTACGTCGGACGGTGCGCGGGGTGGCCTGAGTGATGGGAGTCGAACGGCAACCTCACGTCGCCGGGCCGAAGGTGGCGGACATCGGTTGGCTGCTTGACTCGGATCCTTCGATCCGCTGGCAGGTCATGCGCGACCCCACGGACGAGACCGACGAAGCGGTCGAGCTGGATCATGCCTCGCACCAAGGCTCAGGTCGAGGAAAGCGGGGTTTCATTGCAACAGAAACGGGGCCGGGTCATCCCCGGCCCCGCGTCGTGAGGAGGAAGCGCCAAGCGCCGCTATTGCACCGAGCCGACTGGGCAGTTCACCTTGGCCACGCCCTCGGCCAGGATGTGGGCCATTCCGGCGGAGGCGAAGTCGTGCACGCCGTCGAAGTCGGCGTTGTCGTACACGTCAACGTCCCACAACGGTGAGTAGCCCGCATCCATCGGGAGCACCTCAAGCGCATTGTGGGTTTGGACCGTTCCGGGCTCGGCCATGAATCCGGAGGCCGGGCCACCGCCTTCCATGTCAGGGTTGATGTTGAAGGCAACCCGGATCTCCGCCAGTGGCACGTCGGGGTGGCCGGTCTCGGGAAGATCCACCATCAACTGTTTTTCTGAGAAGTCGAAGTAGTACACCACCTGGTTCTTGAACCATCCCCGCACCAAACCGTTGTCGCCGCCTCCGTAGCGGAGCGCGGCGGTTGAGCCCTTGGGCACAATCGGGCAGTTCACGATCAGGTTGGTGCGCTCGATCGGATAGTCGGAGGCGAGGACGTCTGCCACGCTGGTGAAGGTGTTGGCGACGTAGTCATCCGGTACCGCCACCTTGTGCACGTGCCAGAAGTCGCTGTAGCCCGGATCGCCGGGGATCACACCCACGATATTGAGCTGACCCTCCACCGGAGTGCCGTCGTCCTTGAAGAGGGCATAGATCGGGACCGAGTGCACGGACTGCACGTCGAAGTTGTAATAGGTCACGATTTCGCCGTTCGGACCCAGCCCTTGCGTGATGAATGGCGCACCGCTGTCGAAATCGATCGGCTGGTTCGGACCGGGGAGGCCGTTGGACGCATCGCGCACCATCAGCGTGCCCGCTGCGGCGCTAAAGCGGTCGATCGACACCTCCGGAGCGGAGTCCGGATCGAGCGCCGCTTTGCCCGAACCGCCCCCACAGGCCACTAGCACCGCTGAGGTCAACGCAAACATGGCGGTGGCGAGAACTGTCCTGGTTTTCATGCTCTTCTCCTCCAAGTCGGAAGTCTGGGTTTCGCGAGAATAGTCGAGGCGTTTCGGAGCTGGAAGATGCAGATGGTGGATTTAGCTAGTGCACCTGCATCATGGATCACTTGAGCCGTGAAGCGGAGAATTCAATCGACCAAGTCGTTCTTGATGGCGTGGATTACGGCTTCCAGCCGGGTGTGGACATTGAGCTTCTGTAGGATTCGTTGGATGTGGTTCCGGGTGGTGTTGACCGTGATCGACAAGTTCTCTGCAATCTGGGGCGTGGTGAGCCCCTCAGCCAGGCGCGCCAACACCTGGCGTTCCCGCGGCGTGAGTTGATCCAGAGCTCGAGCGGACTGCTGGTCGGACTCTGAGGCGGGCCGTTGGTTGCGGATGTGAATCAAGGCCTCGATCAATTGCTCGACGAATCTCGCATCTCCCAATACTCTCTGAGCGGACCGATTGGGATTCAGATCACCATCGACGACCAGCGCCTCATCCGCAGAGTCTTCCAGATCATCCACCAGTTCAATCACGCTTGATTCTCTCGCTGCGTCCAGTTGCAGGTTACCGATGATTTCTTGCGAAAATGCTACGGGGAAATTGGTGGTCGTTAAGAAGGTGGCGAATCTCTATAGTTCCTTGCTTCAGTCATTTGGGAGTGACCTGCCGTGCGACCGTCGGCAGCCCGGTTCACCCGCAACCGATACTTTGGCGCCTTGACAAGTAGAATAAATGTTCTATATTAGTAGTCTGTTGGCAATCGCCTTCAGCCCACAGCATCAATTAATCGATTTGTGCAGAGGAGTTCACATGGCAGAAACGCAACCTGACGGCTACCTCACGCTTCCGCCCGAGGGCACCGGACCAGGCGTCCTGGTCCTGCATGCCTGGTGGGGGCTGAACGACACCATCAAGACCACCTGTGATCAATTGGCCCAATCCGGTTTCATCGCGTTCGCTCCCGACCTCTACCACGGCAAAGTCGCAGCCACAGTCGCCGAGGCGGAAGTTCTGGGAGGGGAAGTCGATGCCAACCACGAGCAAGCGGAGGCCGAGATCGCGCAGGCGGCGCATTACCTCAGCGAACAGGTCGGGGACGCTGGCCCGGGCATTGCGGTGATGGGATTATCGCTGGGCGCCTACTACGCATTGCAGCTGGCCGATGTCCACCCTGAGCTTATCCGTTTGGTGGCGCTCTTTTACGGGACCGATGGGGGCTTCGGGGGCGACTTCGGCAACTCGCGGGCCGCCTATCTCGGGCACTTCGCTGAGAACGATCAGTACGAGCCGCTCTCCAATGTCGATACGTTAGAGCAGACGCTCAAGCGTGCCGGCCGCCCGGTGAGCTTCTACCGCTACGCCGGCACCGGACACTGGTTCTTCGAACCCGATGTCACGCAGGCGTATGACGAGGCGGCTGCGAGCCTGGCTTGGGAGCGGACTCTGGAATTCCTCACAACGCCCCA
>CAZGCX010000260.1:0-3687 GCA_964524585.1 uncultured Anaerolineaceae bacterium | reverse complement strand
CTACTTCGAATGCTGCCACGAGCTCAAGCTCATTGTCGATTTGATGTATCAGGGCGGCTTCGCTTATATGCGCTACTCGGTGAGCGATACCGCAGAGTATGGAGACTACAGCCGCGGGCCGAGGTCGCATCCGCTAACTCAGCGTCCCTCAAGAACGCATCCGACGCTCCAAAGTCCGTCTGCTGTCCGATGAACTGCTCCACGCCGCCGCCCGAGCCGATCGACTGATAGTTGATACTCATGCCGGGCTGGACGTTGGCGGTGTACTCGGCGATCCACTCCAGGTAGATCGGTGCCGGAAACGATGCCCCGGCACCGAGCAGGTCGGCGGTGAGGTTGCCCGCCGGAGCCCCCGTCACCCCGGTTGATGGCGCTCGAGTAGCGCCGCTGCAGGCAACTGCGAGCAGGGCGCTTGCTGCTACAGAAACGAAGACCCGACGGTAGTGCATTCTCAGTTCTCCTCCTCCAGGATTGGGCACTGTCTGGCTACAGGCTGTTCGGTCGGATCGTCCTCAACAATCAGGATCGAACTCATGCCTCACCTGGACCAGCGCCTGAAGCGCATCCGGATGCAGCTGGCGGTTGGTGGCCAGTACCCCTCGATTGCGGGTCAGCATGCGGCCGGCGGCGAAATCCAGCGTTTTACCGTCCAGATCAGTGACCATGCCGCCAGCCTCCTCAACCAGCAACGAGCCCGCCGCTTGATCCCAAATGCGCTCGCGATAGTCCAGTTGATCAGGAGAGAGCAAGCGGTAGATCAGCTCGGCCTGGCCCGCCGCCAGCACCACGTATTTGGCCTGGCTGTCCATCAATACCGGCTCGGCTGCGATTCCCAAATGCCGCTGCAGCGAATCCAGCTGCGACAGGTCGGTGTGCTCGGCCGCCGCGGAGCGCAGCATGCGCGCCTGGCTGGGGTCGGCGATCGGCGAAACCGCAAGTCGGCGCGGCCGGCCCCCATCCAGCGACTCGATCCAGGCGCCCCCGCCGCGCACCGCCCAGGCCAACGATCCGGATCCGTTCAAGTCGATCCGGCCCTCACGATTGAGATTGGGGCACCCCAGCGCGCCAAGCATTACCTGCCCATCCTCGATCAAGGCCAGCGCCACCGCGTATTGCTCGCCGCGCAGGAAGCCCTTGGTGCCATCGACCGGGTCGAGTGTCCAGAACCTGCCGCGGGCCTCAGCGCCGCCGGCCCGAATCCAATCCAATACTTGGGCAGGCGTCACCCCGGGTCGAAAGTTCTCAAGCTGCTCGACCAGGGCCTGCAGCTGGTTCACCTGCCCGGCCTCTTCCTCTGCCACCAGGCGATCGTTGGGAAACGAATCTTTCAGCCGGCCCGCCACCAGCGCCTGGACCGCGAAATCGGCCAGGGTGACCGGCGAGCGGTCCGGCTTCAGCGAGCGCTGTGCCCCGTATCGTTGCTGGAGGTTTCGGGCCAAGGCCGCGCTGGTTTTGACCATGCGCAGGGCGAATTCGGTTTCAGGTGAGAGGGGATGGTCAGGCATCGGTGGCTGCAATAGAATTGTACCTATCGCCACTATCCGTCTTCGCCTCTCGCTGGCGCTGCTCGTTCTGGCTGCGCTAGCGTGCAATCTGAACCTGGCCGGCCGGCCGGCACCACCGACCTCGGTTGCGCTCCCGACCGAGGCCAACCAGCCGCCGACCGCGCTCCCGGCGCTCAGCGAGGTGCCCCCAGCCACTCCTGAGCCGAGCTCGACGCCACTCCCCAGCCCGACTGCGACCGAGATCAATGTGGCAGCGCTACCTGATCCATCCGGCTATCACTGGGCCCCGGTGTTGGGCGGCCTGCAGCGACCGATCGGGTTGGCCAACGCCGGCGACGATCGGTTGTTCGTCATCGAGCAGCAGGGGATCATCCAGGTGGTGCGGAACGGGGCCGTCTTGGCTCAGCCGCTGCTCGATATCCGCGACCGGGTCAACAGCTCGGGAAACGAACAGGGTCTGCTGGGCCTGGCCTTCCATCCGGACTTCGCCCGCAACGGATACTTCTACGTCAACTACACCCGGGCCGGAGGCGACACCGTGGTGTCTCAGTTCAGCGCCTCGGTCGGTGACACTCCGGCCGATCTGGGGTCCGAGCAGGTGTTGCTGACTATCGATCAGCCATACAGCAACCACAACGGAGGCACCTTGATCTTCGGCCCGGACGGCGACCTGTACATTTCCACTGGAGATGGCGGGTCGGCCAACGACCCGTTCCGCAACGGTCAGTCGGTGAACACCTTGCTCGGCAAGTTGCTGCGGATCGACGTCAACGCCGGCGATCTGTACGGCATTTCCCCAGATAACCCGTTTGCCACAGGAGGGGGACAGCCCGAAATCTGGGCCTACGGGTTGCGCAACCCGTGGCGCATCAGCTTTGACCGCTTGACGGGGGATCTCTACATCGGCGACGTCGGTCAGGGCGATTGGGAGGAGATCGATTTTGTGCCGGCCGGCAGCCCGGGCGGCATCAATTTCGGGTGGAACCTGCGGGAGGGATTTCACCCCTTTGCCGGCTTCGATACCGAAGGACTTACCGATCCGGTGGCGGAGTACCCGCACCGCGGCGGAGCCTGCTCAGTGACCGGGGGTGAAGTGGTGCGCGATCCGTCGCTGCCGGCCTGGTCGGGAGTCTACCTGTACGGCGACTATTGCTCGGGCGAGGTGTGGGGCCTGGTGCGGGACAGTGGCGGGGTCTGGCAGAGCGATGTGCTGTTCAATACCGAATTGAGCATCAGCTCCTTCGGATTGGATGTCAGTGGCGGGGTGTACCTGGTCGATCGTGGCGGGGGCGTCTACCGGCTGGAAGCCAACCAGTAGCCGCTCAGGGTGCCAGCGTCACTTCAATGCTGGCAATGTGTCCCAGCCCGTTGAACGCCGGCAGCGGATCCACCACCCGCACCCGGCCGGGGCCAGCGGAGCCGACCGCATAGGTCACCGTGATGCTGAATGTGCCGGGCAGGCCGATGTCCGGCGCCTCGACAATCAGCGGCTCGGATCCGACCAGCAGCCCATCGGCATCGTAGATCTCGACCACCAGGGTCCCTTCAAAGCTCGCTAAGCCAACGCCCTCTACCAGCACCGATCCGCCGCTGATCGTCGCGCCGCGTGCGGGTTGAGCAATCATGATCGCTTCCGGGTGCGATTCGGCAGGCAGAACTTCCGGCGCTCCGCTGGGAGCCAGCGTGACGCCGATCGAGGCCAGGTGAGTGATCCCCCCATCGCGGGCGCTGGCATCGAACACTTGCAGCACGGCGTTGCGCTCGGCGGTCACGCTGAAGGCCAGCTCTGCTTCGAACGGTCCGCGAGTGCCGATCTCAGATTGGATCATGGCCGGCCCGGCGGCAAGCTCAGTTCCGTCGTCCAGCACCAGCCGCACCCCGAGCGTCTGCTCAAAGGTCGGGTCAGCCAGGCCGGCTACGTGCAGCGGGCTGGTCAGCCGTGAGCCAGGGCCAGGCTCGAGAATCAGAATGACCTCCTGGCGACCTGTTGGAACTCCGGTCGGAAGCGGCGGCAGTGGGCTTGGGGTTGGTGGCGGTTCGGTTGGGAGTGCCGGTCGCGCGGTGGCGACCGGGGGCGCGGGGGTCGCGCCGGATAGATTGCAGGCCAATGCCAGGGCGGCCAGTGCGAGGCCCACGCCGCCGATGTGTGCGATCCTGAGTTGATTCGAGTTGTGCATCGGTG
>CAZGCX010000259.1:0-3692 GCA_964524585.1 uncultured Anaerolineaceae bacterium | reverse complement strand
GCCATTGCTTCAATATCTGCTTGCTGGTGGCGGGAAAATCACCGGAAACCGAGCCATACATGACCAATTCGGAATCGGTATCGAGCACAAAGATCGATCCGCAACCGTCGCACTTTACATAATCGGGAAGTTCTGCGAGGTGGGTGACTGTCAGCTCGAATTCGCCGCAGATCGGACACTGCCGATCGGCGGCAAACCGATCTTCCAGTTTGGTGCGGGGAAGGTGCTGGGCCTGCTCCATCAACGTCGGCTGAACCCGTCTGGTGAAATGCCTGTGGGCTGATTTCCTCCGGTTTCGACTTCGAATCTAGCACAGGGTGCGCATCGGGGAAACCGACACCGCATTCCTATTATGGAGACGGCAGGTCACCGACCGCGTCTGGACCGAAAGCCTCCCGCAGCATTCCATAGATTGCCAGGCGATCGGGCAGCAGCACCGAGGCCCCGCCCGGCGTACGCCAGAAGCTGACCATCTGTTGGGTTATGCGGTAATTCGAGATCCGGTTGGAATCGCTTCCGAGCTGCGCTGCAGTTGGGAGCAGCGGAAGCAGTTCGATGACTTCCAGGTCGGTCCGGACGCTGTTGAAGAACTGACTGTACAGCTGAGGCAGCCGCGCCAGACCGTCGATGCTCACCACTTTGTTGAACAACGCCTTGACTACTTCCTGCTGACGCCGCAGGCGGTCGAAATCGCTGGAGGTCTTGCGCATCCTGACGTAGCACAGCGCCTCGAATCCATTCATGTGATAGCTGCCCAGGCCATAACTACGGATCACGCCGCCGCACTCATCGGTGACGTAGCCGGTAGATTGCACCGTGATCCCGCCCAGGGTGTCGACCGCTGAGCTGAACCCCGAGAAGTTCACTCGGACATAGCCGTCCAAATCGATTCCGAAGTTGTAGAGCACCGTGTTACGGGTCATTTCGAACCCGCCGCGTACATCGGCGGTGTTGATGCGATCCATGCGCCAGCCCGGGAGATAGACGTAAAGGTCGCGCGGGAAGGAGATCATCGTCGCCGTGCCCCGGTTCGGATCGATGGACAACACCACCATGGTGTCGGTGCGATAGCCGCCGGTGTTTGGCCGGGCGTCGCTACCAAGCAAGATCACGTTTACTACGTTATCCGCCAGCGTCAACGCCGGCATCGGCGGCGGAATTTGGGTGGCAGACTCTTCGACCGGCCCGGGGAAATCGCCCCAGACCAGGGTCGGGGTCGGCGTCATGCTGGCGGTCGGAGTGGCGCTGGGGGTCGGCGTCTCGGTCGGCGTCGCCGGCGCCGTTGGCGTGGCGCTCGCCGCCGACGTGCCCAAGGCATTGACTGTGGCAACGACACTTGTCTCAAGCGCGTCCTCAGGCAGTTGAGATTGCAGCGAAGCCCGGCAGGCACCCATCAGCAGCGCCATGGCCGCAGCGAGCACAATCAGCAGGTGCTTCATCTTATGGATCCGACTCATATCCCCAATACCAGACGTCCGCCCAGCGCTTGTTGTTCCCGTCGAGGAGCGTCAGCGGGCGGTCACGGATTCTATTCCAAAGCTGCGATTAGTGTGTGCAAGCACTGTGCCGACCACGTCAGAGCTTGGTAGCAAGATTGGCTGTCCGGCAGATGGGGAGGGGCGAGGCAAGAGCGACTCGGCGCAATTGGCCCGGTGACAGGGGTTAAATGGCAGCCGCCCGCTTAAGCCGGAGGAAGAGGGGATCGCGGGCGGCTTCGAGGCCTGGACACTCTGGGGGGTAGTGTCCGAATGTATGTTATCGGATTCGCCGCGCCTCGCACCTTACAGCCACATTACAAGCCTTCCCAGCGCCCGCTTGAGCTGCCCATAGCGACCAGTACCGGACGCTCCGACCGGTTCAGCACGCTACCGCTGACGTTTCCCCACAAGAGATCCCGAATCGGTCCACGCTTGAACCGAGCGCCGAGCACGATCAGGTCGTAGTCTCCCAGACTGGCCTCGCGCAGGATCTCGTCCACCACCGGTCCGTGCCGCATCTGGATACTACCTTCCACACTCGATTGCTTGAGCGCCTCCGCCGCCCGCCTCAGGTGACGGGCCTCATCGGTATCGGTCTGCAGTAGTTCGGTCAGGTGCTGCTCGACTTCCTCCAAACCTGCGTACATGGTGGCGGCGGGCATCGCCACATACAGCACAGTGACTTCGGCGCCGGTAGCCTTGGCCAGCTCCACCCCCTCCGACACCGTTGGATCCGCATAATGCTTGCCGCCGGTGCAAATCAAGATGCGGTTTAGCGCCGCTCGTTCCCCTTTTACTACCGCCACTGAGATCGGCGCCCGCGACACTACTTTGCGGGCAACCGACCCGAGCAGCACTTCGGTCAAGCTGGGGCGGTCTCGCGCGCCGATGACCAAAAGATCGTAATCCTGGCTGCCTGCCTCGCGCAGGATTTCCGCAGTCGGATTGCCAACCCGGGTCAGGCCGCTGACCTGGAGCGGCTGTAGCTGCTTGAGAGCCGACTCCAACGTCGATTCTGAGCGCTCACGCAGATGCTCTTTCTCGATGACGTTGAGCACAGTTGCCGATCCAGTTCCCTTTGGGGCAAGTTTCTTGGCAAATGCCACGGTCGACTTCGAGTGTGGAAACCCGCCCACCGCTACCAGCAGTTTCACGATGCCCTCTCGCTCATCCCATCTCGACTCCGAATATCAGGCGATAAAGCACCAGCAGCGCCCCGATCAAGGGGAGTACCGAGAACGCCAGCCGGATGCGCGGCCCCCGGACGAAGCGAGTGGAAACCGCTCCGATCTGCGCGCCGATTGCCGCACCGGTGTTCATCACCAGCGCGATCAGAATGTCAACGTTACCTTTCAGCGCATGGGTGAGTGTGCCGTAGCTGGCCGAGATCACGACTTCAAATAGGTCAGTGCCGACCGCCACGTGGGTCGGGACGCCGAGCAGATACACCATCAGCGGCATCCGGATGAAGCCTCCCCCGACCCCCAGCATGCCGGCCAGCGTTCCGGTGATCAGGCCGACGCCCAAAATCGCCCACAGCGACACCGCTTCGATTCCCGAGCCGTGCAACGAAATCATGGGTGGGATGCGAATGGTTTGAATGCGGCGGGCGGCGCCCTGAAATCCCAGCGCGTCCGTGGCATGGATGCTCTCGGTACCCACCACCCGCAGAGCGCGGATGCTCTCCCATGCGGTAAAGGCACTGATCACCAGCAGAATCACCACATAGGCGGTGCCGATCACCCGATCGATGTTCCCAATCGCCTCCAGGCGCTCGACAAGCTGCGCGCCGAGCTCCACACCAATCACGGTCCCCGTCACCATGAGCAGGCCAAGTTTGGCGTCCACATGCCCCAAGGTGCGATGGCGCCGTGCGGCGACAATCGACTTTCCGGTCATGTGCGCCAGGTCGGTACCGATCACAAAATTGATCGGCACTCCCGACAGGAACATCGCCGGGCCGGCAATAAAGCCTCCCCCGACCCCGAAAAACCCGCCGAGGATTCCGACCAGAAAGCCGATGGCGGCCAGGAAGACCGGATTGATGATGACGTCGGCGATCGGGAAGTACAAGCGGTTGTCCCTCCCCTTACTCCAACCGTTCCAGCCCGAGTCGGGCCACCAGGAATGAAGTGACCGCTTCCAGCGCGACGCCCTGCAGCAGAATGAGCACCAACCCGATTGGCGCGTAGAGCGTGGGATTCTCGAGGAACA
>CAZGCX010000258.1:0-3704 GCA_964524585.1 uncultured Anaerolineaceae bacterium | reverse complement strand
GGCTGCCGATCGAGGTGGTCCAGGCCACTGCGGCTCAGGAGCGCCCACCTCGGGCAGTCGCCGGCGGCAAGGCCAACACCCCACTATTCGGCGTCACCGGGCCGCCGCTACCAGCGAGTTCAGCGAACAATCACGCTCCAACCACACCACCCTTCGGCTTTGGCCGGAAGGACCAGGTACCAGTTCAGCAGCCGCCGAACGCGCCACCGGCGACGGACGGCCCCAGTCCCTCCGGGCTCCCGCGGGTCGCGACGCCTCCCGCTCCGGCCGCACCGCCCAAGTCGGCCCCATCGGAGCCGGAGCCGGGGCAGCGCTACCGGGTGATCGTCGAAGGCGATCCCGAGATTCCGCTGGACCATTGTTCACACTGCTATCGGGCGCCCGCCCGCCGCAGCACGCTTGCTCGCGGCGACTATGAATCAGCGGCCGCGTTTGAGATTCCGCTGTGCGCCAGCTGCTATGCCCGAGTGAGCGCCAAGACCGAGGAGGAACGCAACTCGCAATTGGTCGGCCAGTTAAGCGCGGTACTGGCAGCGGGCGTGATGTTTGTGCTGACTATGGCATTGAGCCGATTTGGTTTGCAGGCTGCCATGTTTTTCAGCGTCGGATTGGCGACCGCCGCCGGCGCATTTGGCTACGGCGCGGCCGCCTTTCTGCTGCTGCGGCGGCCAACGCAGTTCGAACTCCCGGAGGATGCACAATACGTTCAGTCAACCGTGCTGATCCAGACGCGCAAAAACGATCCGGGACTTGCCTTCTCGTGGCGCAATCAGCGCTATGCCGAGCGGTTTCAGGCAGCCAACGGCACGCGGGTCAAGGGTGAGATCACCAAGGTCTACGAGAGCGGCCGGATCCGCAGCTCAGCGGTGACCAAGAGGT
This sequence comes from uncultured Anaerolineaceae bacterium, assembly GCA_964524585.1. Lineage (GTDB taxonomy): Bacteria > Chloroflexota > Anaerolineae > Anaerolineales > E44-bin32 > JADFRG01. The sequence goes on along the minus strand of CAZGCX010000258.1, from coordinate 2,825 downwards.
GATTGTCGGCGCGAGGCCGGCTTGCTAGGCTCAAAAAACGATGGATGAGATGCGCGTCTGCCCGGCTTGCGGTGCCTCCTCTACGTCTGCCTCGGACGCCGGCACTGCGTTCCGATGCAGCTTTTGCGGCTGGACCGACGCGGCCGATGCCTTTCCCACTCTCGATCCCGAAGCCGAAAGCCGGTTCAACGCCGAAACGCTCCCGCTTCCTAAGGAGCAGGCGGCCGCGCTCGGGCTGGAGCAGGCGGCGGAGCCTGAAGCTGGAACGGAGCCAGCAGGGCAAGTACCCGAACAGTCCGAACCGACTGCTCCACAGCAGGCCGGGGAGAGCTCGGCGCCCGCTGTCCCACTGCCGCCAGCCGGCGAATCGGCCGCGCCGGCCGACGGACCGGCACACTTCCGCCAGCTGACTGATCCCACCAATTCCAGCGAAGGCAGTGAAGAGGTCCTGGAGCAGGTCCCTGAAGAGCTGCGGGAAGTGTTGGCCGAACGCATGCAGACTGCCAGGCAGCAAGGTTTGCGGCCAGAGACGGTCCAGTCCCTGCGAGCCAGCGGCTACCACGTGGAGGACGATCCGGGCGGCGTGCGCCTAACCGGTGGCACCAGCAAGTCACCGACCCTCAGCCCGTCGGACATGGTGCGAATCGCCGCCGAGCAGGAAGGCGGTGTCCAACCACGGGCTGCCCTGCCGATCTGCCCTGAGTGCCAGGCAGTCAGCCCGCTCGGATCGGCCCGCTGCCAGTGGTGTGGGGCCGAGCTGCCCCAACAATAACACCCCCAAATCCCTCTCTGTCCGCCGTCCTGATATAATCGCTAGTCGCACTCCCGACTAGAACACCTGTACGGATCATGACACAAGACAAAATCGTGGTGGTTGGTGCGCGGGCGCACAACCTCAAGAACATCTCCATCCAGATCCCCCGCGACAAGCTGGTGGTGATCTCCGGAATCTCCGGCTCTGGAAAATCCTCGCTGGCCTTCGACACCATCTACGCCGAGGGCCAGCGGCGCTATGTGGAGTCGCTCTCTGCGTACGCCCGTCAGTTCCTGGGACAACTGGACAAGCCGGAGGTTGACTACATCGAGGGGCTGTCACCGGCGGTCTCGATCGACCAGCGCGGGGTATCGCACAACCCGCGCTCTACCGTCGGCACAGTCACTGAGGTCTATGACTACTTGCGGCTGTTGTTCGCCCGGATCGGGGTCCCGCATTGCCCGATCTGTGGCCGCGAAGTTGCCCGTCAATCCGCGCAGGAGATCGTTGAGGCGATCGAGCAGCTCCCGCAAAGCAGCAAACTGCTGATCCTGGCACCACTTATCAAGGGGCGTAAGGGAACCCATCTGGCAGTGATCGACGAGTTGCGCCGATCCGGCTTCGTGCGTGCTCGGGTGGACGGCCAGGTGGTCGAGATCGAAGACGACATCGAGCTGGACCGCTATAAGATCCACAATATCGAGGCGGTGGTCGATCGCCTGGTGGTCCCAGGCGAACCAGATGATGCCTTCCGCACCCGGCTCACCGACTCGGTCGAGACCGCGCTGCAGTGGGGCGAGGGTCAACTGATCGCCGCCAATCTCAGTGGCAAGGCGCCGACCGATATTCCATTCTCCGAGCAGTTGGCGTGTCCTGAACATGGAACCACCCTGGCCGAGATCGAGCCACGCACCTTTTCATTCAATACCCCCCACGGCGCCTGCCCGGAGTGTCAGGGGCTGGGAAGCAAGCTTGAGGTTGATCCGGAGCGGATCATCCCCGACCGTTCGCGGTCGCTGGAGGGCGGCGCGATCGTCGCCATGGAGTGGCCCAATCAGGCCCGTGATCGCCAGGGCTACTACTGGCAGATGGCCGAGGCGGTTGCCAAGCACTACGACATCGACCTGAGCGCGCCGGTAGCCGAGCTGCCCGCCAAGAAGCTCGATTTGCTGCTTTTCGGCACTAACGGCGAAGAGATCCCGATCGACTACTCCAGCCGAGACGGGCGCAAGTCCTCTTTCAAGACCTCCTTCGAAGGCATTGTGGGAAATATGGAGCGGCGCTACCAGGAGACGCAGTCGGAGTACGTTCGTGGCAAGATCCAAGAGTTCATGTCCGACCGGCCCTGTCCCTCCTGCGAGGGCAGGCGCCTGCGGCCGGAGGCGCTGGCAGTGACATTGGACGGGCACAACATCGTCGAGGTCACTGGCTGGCCTGTCTCGCGCAGTCTGAAATGGGTCGAGCGACTGCAGCGCAAGTCCGGCCCGCTGGACGGCCGTCAGGCACAGATCGCCGAGCGGCTGCTCAAAGAGATCCACGACCGGCTCGGCTTTCTGGTCAACGTTGGGTTGGACTATCTGACCCTGGATCGCTCGGCCGCCACCCTATCCGGCGGGGAGGCGCAGCGCATCCGGCTCGCAACCCAGATCGGCTCGCGCTTGATGGGAGTGCTGTATGTGCTGGACGAACCCTCGATCGGGCTGCATCCGCGCGACAACGACCGGCTGATCAAGACCTTACAGGGCATGCGGGATTTGGGGAATACGGTGCTGGTGGTCGAACACGACGAAGCCACCATGCGGGCCGCAGACTGGTTGATCGATCTGGGGCCGGGGGCCGGTGAAGCGGGCGGCGAGGTCATCGCCCAGGGCCCAGTCGAAAAGGTCGCCAAGAATCGCAAGTCAGTGACCGGGAGATTCCTGGCTGGCAAGCTCCAGATCCCCACCCCGAAGTCCCGCCGCAATGGAACGGGGGAGACCCTGCGGCTGATCGGCGCCCGACAAAACAACCTGGCCGATCTGACGGTCGACATCCCACTCGGAAAGTTCGTGTGCATCACCGGCGTCTCCGG
>CAZGCX010000257.1:0-3777 GCA_964524585.1 uncultured Anaerolineaceae bacterium | reverse complement strand
AATCCCAACCGGATCTTTCCCTCGAGCACTGCGGCGATCGCCGGAAGGGCTCCAGCCCGCCGCACCTCGGCTTGCATGCGCCGCGCCAGCTCCAGATTGATCGGGCGGGGGAGGCCGTGAGTCACCACCGATGATTCGAGCGCCACCACCGGCGGGCCGCTAGCGATAGACGCTCGCACCTCTGGATGCACTTCCAACCACTCAGGAATCATTGGGAAACCGAGATCGTTCAGCGGAGCTGGTCGTAGAGCAGCTCCAGCGAGAGATCGGGGGCCACCGTGCCGGGAGTCCGCAGTGTATGGGCCGCGGCGGCCAGCCCGAGGCGCACCGCCTCATCTACCGGCACCCCATTGAGCAGGGCAAAGATCACGGCCGCGGTCAACGCATCACCGGCGCCGGTGGGATCTTCGATCTCGGTCCTCACCGCCGGTACGTGGCCACTGCCTTCGGCCCAGGCGTAGCCGAGGCCGAACTCGGCCATGGTGATTACCGCAATCTCCACCCCGGCCGATACCAATTGCTTGGCGGCCGCCAGGGTCTGTTCGACGTCTGCATGCGGAATTTCCAGCGGCGACAGCGTGGCGGCCTCGGCCTCGTTGGGGGTTACCAGCCAGAGGTCCTTCAGGTGCGGCATCAGGCGGCCGGCCAGGCTGGCCGAGGTCGGGTCGGCGGCGACTGGCACCCGGTACCGGCGGGCAAAGCGCAGAATCAAATCCATCGACTCGGCCGGCAGGTTGGCGTCGATCACGACCACCGCAGCGGACTCAAACAGCGGTTCCAGCTCTGCCAGGTAGGTTGGGGACAACTGGCCAATCACCTGCATGTCGTCCAAGCCCAGGTGCAGGCTGCCGTCTGAGTCCAGGACCGCCAAATAGGCTCCGGTGGCAGCGCCCGGGACCCGGAGAACATGTTCAACGTCGATCCCGGCTTCGGCTGCCTGCTGAAGTAGGGCCAATCCCTGTTCGTCGTCGCCGACCGCACTGATCAGCATCGCTTCAGTGCCCAGCCGCGCTAGATTCTCGGCGATGTTGCGCGCGACGCCGCCGTGGGAAAGGCGTAAAGTGCCCGGATTCGACGTGTGATCCCGGAGCGGACCAGCGGCCCGGCCGACCAGATCGATTCCGGTCGAGCCGATCACCAGCACCGGGCCTTCACGTGTGGATTGCATGAGGCCTCAGGGGATCAGCCGATCGGGCTGCGATCGGTCAGCCCTTCCAGGTGCAGTACGGCCTCATGGAAACGATCGGGAAGCTCAACTTCAACCGCCAGCGCCGGATCGAGGCGCTTGGCGTCCGTGATTCTCTCTTGCAGGTGCATCAGGCGGCGCTTGAAGCGTTCCAACAATTCGAAGCAACGATATTGCTCGGGGAGCTGTCCCTCGGTCCACGCGGTGATCAGTTCGGCCAGCGAATCACGGGTCACAGCAAAGGCCCGCAGCTCACGCTCGCGGCTGAGGTGTTCCGGAGAACGCAGCCGGCTGGCGCGGGCTTCGTCCCGCGCGGTCCCGGTCAGCGTCTGGCCCGCCGCTCGTTCGTGATCGCTGGCGGGGATCTGATCGTCGATCACCTCCCAGGTCCCGACCCCGACCCAAACCAGCTCCAGGCCGAGGTCCTTCAGTCGCTGCCGCCGGTCGGCGGTGTGGAAGCTGGCCGTGAGCTGTCGGCGTGGGATATGGACCGTCATCGGCCGGCCTTCGGCACGCGGCTCGGCGTCCGATTCGGTGGGCAGAGCCAGAAACTCCTCCAGGGTCCGATTGGCCACATAGGCGCCCAGCTCCCGGCGGGCCAACTCAGGCAATTTCTCGGTCCAGGTTCCTAACCCGTCGGGTCCAACGATCCCGCCGTAGGTCAGGTTGAGAATGCTGTTCGGATCGGCCTGGTAGGAGCTCCCCTGCGTCCGGTCCGCTCCCCCGAATGCCCGGAAGACGATCTGCACGTCGCGGGCTTGAACCGCGATTCCATCTTTGGTAGCGGTCTGTACTACATCCAATTCGCGCAACTGATCGCGCAGATCGATCACGCCCCGCAGCCGCTCGAACCCCTGAATGAAGAATCGTGACTGGGCCGACCCCGGGCCGTAGATGCGCGGCTCGCCGTCGATGGTTTCAAACACGGCCGCAAAACCAAGGTGCAGGTTCAGGAAACCCGGGCCGCCGATCCGCAGCAGCGGTGAACTTCGATCCAGCGATTTCACTTGACCGCTATCGATGGTCAGCATCGGGTACTTGAGGCCGAACACCGAACCCAAAAGGTAGCGCGAGGCGATCCCGACCGATTCCAGCTCGAACAGATCGGCCAGATAAAGCGCCGAAATCTGAAAGGCGAGCAGCCCGGCCAGCACGACCGGCAGCAGGGCGACCAGCACTTGCGGGCTGAAGAACGAGGTCAGCACATCCGCCAGCACGCCGACAAGCACCGGCAGATTCTCCAGAGTCTCCAATGGAATCAGCGGTCGGTAGTCTGCCAGCAAGGTTACGGTGAACCAATAGAATGTGAACAATCCGATGAGTCCCAGCAGCCGGGCCCGGGCCGCGGTTCGGCCGCGGTCAAACAGCGCTGTCAGCGGATTGGGTACCGGCGGGCGGGTGGCCTCAACTCGTCCGCGCTGGCTCATGCGCCGCGCTCCAGGCAATCCGAATCGCGGGATTTGACCGATTCCAGCACGTCCCGGATCTGACCGGAAAGGGAGGCCAGACGCGGATCCTCGGCCGCCAATTCCGCCGCATCTTCCAACACTAAGATGATTGAGTCCCGCTGGCTGAGCTCAGGCTGGAGCTGGATTTGTTGGAGCATCTTGTGGGTCAATCTTTCAGCAATACGGGCGCTGCCCTGTGCTTCCCCATGGCGCGCCGCGGCCCGGACCATGGCCTCGGCATCCTCCAGCTGACGCCGTACCGGCCCGGACCAGCCGTCAAACCAGGCCTGCAATTGCTCCTCTTTGATATCGTCGGGCAGCTCAAGATCGGTGATGGAAATCTCCAGCACCCGAATGCCCCGTTCGCGCAACACTTTCAATTCCGGTCCCGCCGACTGTCGATCGCGATCGGTCGCCAGGCGGCTCAAGATCTGGCCTTCGATTTGTGTCAGCACCTGCCGCTGGCCGTCCAGGAACTCGTTCAACGAGCGCTCCTTGGCAAACTCCCGCCACAGGTCGATCACCAGCCGGAGCGGCAGATCGCTCCAGGCCAACCCCTGGCCCTCACCGACCAATTGGCCGTAGACCGCGCCTTGCAGTGCGGTCGGAGCCGGGAGGATCGGCGGGGGATCGGCGATCATGCCACGCTTGACCCGGGTGCGCCGGTCCAGCATAAAGGTGACCGCCAGATTCGCCGATAGCGGAATCCCATCCCGGGTCAGCGCTCGAGCCCCCTGGGCCTCGCTGCCGGTGTGGCTCTCTCGCCGCTGGCGACGGAGGTCCAACCCTTCGGCCAGACGTTCGCCCGGTTCGGTAAAGGCCAGTTCACCCGGACCGATGGTGCGTGTCAATTCAGCGTCGGTGCGCAACACGGCCGCGCTCAAGTGATCTACCCAGATCACACCCGGCCCGCGCAGTCGCCTCTCGCCGGCCGGTGCGCGCGGAATTCCGTCTTTGACATAGGTCACCGCGCCGCGCTCGCCCAGCACGTAGTTCATCAAGCGCGCTACCACTGCCGCCCGATCAGATTGCGAACGAACCGGAAGCACAAACTGCGCCATCAGCGCAAGCAGAGGCACGAATGCAGCCAGGAAAATCGCGAAGTGGAAAGTGAGAGTCCTAAGGGGTTGGTCGGCGCTGAGG
>CAZGCX010000256.1:0-3779 GCA_964524585.1 uncultured Anaerolineaceae bacterium | reverse complement strand
TCACCTTTCCCAGCTTCACACTCTACAACGGCGGCGGTGTGAATATCTACACCCGCTCCGGGACCGACTCGGTGATCAATCTGTATTGGGGTTTGGACCGGGCGCTGTGGGAATCGGGCAAAGTGATCAGCCTGAAGGATGATACCGGCCGCGTGCGCGCCACCTTCCGAGTTCCGTAGCGACTACTGCCAAAAAGAAACCAACCCCGGAGCCGGGGTTGGTCAGGTGATCGTTGTGGAAGCCGGCCGGTCAGGCCGCAGGTTACCGGCTAGCCGCCGCTAGATTCTTGCTCATCCGTTTTGGCCTCTTCTGGCTTCTGCGGCTCATCGTCCTGCATCCCTTTTCGGAATTCGCGGATTCCTTTTCCCAGCTCTCCGCCCAGCCGTCCCAGACGGCCGACTCCGAAAAGCAATACCACAATCAGCAAGATGATGATCAGCTCAGGTGCACCTAGAAAGTTCGCCATTCTTCGCTCCTGATTTCATTATAGCTCGCTTCGATTTGCGCGGCGGATGGCCGGTTCCGGAAACCTGCTAAACTAGACAACCGCATGGCCCAAGTCCTCTACCGCAAATGGCGCCCGGTCAATTGGGATCAGGTCGTCGGCCAATCGCACGTCATCCGCACCCTGCGCAATGCGATTGCCCGGGACCACTTGGCACACGCCTACCTGTTCTCCGGGCCGCGCGGGACTGGCAAGACCACCACCGCCCGTTTGCTTGCCAAGGCGGTTAACTGCCTGGCCGATGCGTCGGCCGACCGGCCGGACAACAGCTGTGAGCACTGCCTGGCCGTCAACGATGGGCGCTACTTGGATCTGATCGAAATCGATGCGGCGTCCAACACCAGCGTCGATGATGTTCGCGATCTGCGCGACCGAATCAACTTTACCCCCAGCAGCGGACGCTACAAGGTCTACATCGTGGATGAGGTCCATATGCTCTCGACCGCGGCGTTCAACGCGTTGCTCAAGACCTTGGAGGAGCCACCGCCGCACGCCATATTCGTATTGGCGACGACCGAGGTGCAGAAGATTCCGGCCACCGTGCTCTCGCGCTGTCAGCGGCATGAATTTCGTCGCCTGCCGGTTCAGGACATGACTCGCTACTTGACCCAAATGGTCAAACAGGAGCAATTCGAGGTCGAGCCGGAAGCGCTCGAGTTGATCGCCAGACAGGCCACCGGCAGCCTGCGTGACGCGGTATCGTTGCTGGACCAGTTGGTTTCGATGGGGGAACGGGTGACGCTGGAGCTGGTTCGCCAGGTGCTGGGATTGGCCGGCGAGGCGGTGGTGGGGCAGCTGGTGACGGCACTGGCAGACGACCAGATTGGCTTGGGTCTGGCGCTGATCAACCAGGCACTGGATGGCGGATCTGATCCGCGGCAACTGGCGCGCCAGACGGCACGATACCTACGAGCGGTCTTGCTCACCCGAATGGGACAGAGCGAGCTGCCGGAGCTCGGTACCGATGAGCGGGCAGAGATCGCTGCGCTGGCCGAACGCATGCAAGTCGAGGGGTTGTTGCGCGCGGTGCGGGCGTTCAGTCAGGCCAGCCACGGACGGGCGGGCAGCTCGTTGCCCAGCCTGCCATTGGAGCTGGCATTCCTGGAGGCCGCCGACCCCTCCGGCAGATCATCGGCTCGGGGGCCGGCCAGTCAGGATCGTGTCACGCCGGACCAGCCAGTGCCCGGCGATTCGGGGCAAACCAAGCGACCGGCCAGCACGGGCGGCAAGCGGCCGGCGGATTCAACCGACGCGGGTGACTCGTCGGATGTGCAAGACCAGTCTTTGGATCAGCCTGATTCCACAGCAAGCTCGGTTACCGTGCCGCCGGCGCCACCGAATCAGGGCGACTCACCAGATGGCGGGACGCTCGATTTCCAGGTACTTATGGCGGTCTGGCCGGAGCTGCTGGCCGCGGCCTATCGGAGGAACCCGCGAGCGCAGGCGCTGTTGAACTCCTGTAAGCCGCTGGGTGTCGAAGGTCAGGCGCTGGTGCTTGGATTTCAGAGCGATCTGCTGCGTGAGAAGATGGAGATGGGGCCCAACCTGGAGACGGTGACCGAATCGCTGCAGGAGGTCATCGGTTCTCCAGCGGGTGTGCGATGCGTGCTGCTCAAGGATTGGGAGCGCGATCAGGAGAGCTTCGCGGCACCGCCCCCGATGCAAGAGGACGGCATGGTGGCGACCGCACTGCGCGACCTTGGGGCGCAGATTGTTGACTACCGCGAGGAGGAAGATTGAGCGAGCAGCAAGACCGCTTGGAGCAGCTCAGCGAGGAGCTGAGGCGGGCACAGGAAGAGTTGGAGGCTGCCAGTATCGAAGCCAGCGCCGGCAAAGGCGCGGTGACCGTTCGCATGAGCGGTACTCAGGAGTGCCTGTCGATTCGAATCGAGCCGCGCATGTACGAGGGGGAGGCGCGGCAGGAGCTCGAGCAGCTGCTGATCCTGGCGATAAACCAGGCCATCAAGGACTCACAACTGCTGGCGGCCCGCCGGCTGAGCCCATTTACCGATCAACTTGGATCGTAGCGGATTTGAAGGTCGAGGCCGGCCTGGAGCGGCGGCCGGGTACCGGTTCGGCCACCATGGGTCGCGGAGGACCAACGCGATGCCGAGATCGGTCGAGAAGCTGCCTGCAGCCCCGCCGTCGGCCCACGATCTCCCACAGGTAGCCGCCAGATGACCAACGCGATGCCGAGATCGGTCGAGAAGCTGCCTGCAGCCCCGCCGTCGGCCCACGATCTCCCACAGGTAGCCGCCAGATGACCAACGCGATGCCGAGATCGGTCGAGAAGCTGATCGAAGCCTTCGCCCGTCTGCCGGGAATCGGGCCAAAGACTGCCTCGCGGCTGACCTACCACCTGCTGCGCGCACCCGCGGGTGAGAGTGCCCAATTGGCGCAGGCCCTGCAGGCGCTGCGCGAACAGACCACCTTCTGCTCCCGCTGTTTCAATATCACCAGCCGAGACCAGGATCCGTGCTTGATCTGCCGCGATGAGAGTCGGCAGGACTCACTGTTGTGCGTGGTCGAAGAGCCGTTGGACGTGTTGGCGATCGAACGGACCGCAAGCTTCAATGGCCGTTACCACGTGTTGCATGGCGCGATCTCGCCGGTGGAAGGAATTGGACCGGACGATCTGAAGATGGCCGAGCTCATCACGCGAGTAGACCAGGAGCAGATCCAGGAACTGATCCTTGCCATGAACCCAACCTTGGAGGGCGAGGCCACCTCGATGTACCTGAGCCAGGCGCTGCAGGGCAGGTCGCTGCGGATCACGCGCCTGGCACGCGGGCTGCCCTCGGGTGGTGACCTGGAGTACGCCGACAGTCGCACCCTGGCCGAAGCGCTAGCTGGCCGGCGGGAGCTTTAGGCGGCAATCCGGTCAAGGGTGAGTGCCGTCGGGCGGCATTTCCCCTGCCCGCTCCCAGCGCGAAAGTGACACTCTGACCTTGACAGCCCCCACGTGCCACTTATAATGAAGGTGTAATCGCACCCGCGGTTTCGTCCCCATCGGGACAGACCTTGACAATTGAGGATGGTCAGAGACCGGGGCCCCGAAGAGTGGCCTGTTTGGTCTGCCAGGTGAGCCGATGTCGTGCAAGACAGCATCGGCCATTTGCGTCTTTAGTGCGGGTTTGGGTGCGGAGAACCTTAACAACTGAATAGTGATAGGAAGCCAGTAAGCGCTTGGGCTAGCGTAAGCTAGCTCAGGTGTAACATGTTCGGGCTTAGTCTCTAAAGACCTGAATCCCATCACTGATGGGATGAAAGATCC
>CAZGCX010000255.1:0-3787 GCA_964524585.1 uncultured Anaerolineaceae bacterium | reverse complement strand
CCCTTCAGCGCCTCCCTGCTCGCGAGCAGGCACACGTTGACGCTGCCGCCCTCGACCGGCGCCAGCCCGATGTAGCCCCCATCGAAGAAGTACAGCTCCACCTGCGGCGGCATGTCGACGTTGCGGTAGTGGGTCTTGATCCCGACCAGTCCGGGCTCCGGCGCGGCGCGGGAGCGCGGCGGCAACTCGGACGAGCTGCTCCGGCCGCAGGCCGCGATCAAGGCCCGAGAGCGGATCTCGATGGCCCGACCGTCTGAGCGCGCCTCGACAACATAACCGCCATCGACCCGGTCGAAGCGCCGCACCCGGACCCCCATCGAAAGCTCGGCCCCGGCGGCCTGCGCGGCCTCGGCCAGCGCCGTATCCAGCGCCTTGCGGCTGAGCCCCCACGACCCACGCGCCAGATCGAAGCCGGCAGCCACGCCTGATCGGGAAGTCAGCACCGCCCGCTCCAACGACGCCGGCCCGGCGGCCTGAACGCCCGCGAACAGCCCCAGCGCCTGCAGCGAGCTTTGGGCCTCCCAGGAGATGAACTCGCCGCACACTTTGTGGCCAAGCTCAGCCCGCTGCTCCAACACGCGCACGCTCCAGCCACGGCGGGCAAGGTCCGCGGCCAGGCTCGACCCGGCCGGTCCAGCGCCGATGACTACGGCGTCGTAAATGCCGCAGCCTCCTCTGCAATCAGCGGCTTCCGAACCGGTTCGAACCACAGGCGGGCCATCTCGACCACCAGGCCTGGTCCAAAGCCGATCGCAACGCCATCCAGGCCATTGTGTCCCTGCGGCCGCGCCTCCAGCCCCCTCAGCATCTCGTCCAGCACGAATACCATCGTCGCCGATGACAGGTTGCCCACGCGGCGAAGCGTGCCCAGCGAAGCGGCGGTGTCCTCCGGAGCCAGGTCAAAGGTCTCCGCCAGCTGGTCCACGATCGCTTTTCCGCCGGGATGGATGGCCCACAGCTCCGGCCGCTGGCCGTTGGGGAAGAGCCGGCGAAGCGCGGGCGGAGCCGCACTGGCCAGGTGATCCGGGATCTGGGGGGAGAGGCGCAGCGCAAATCCGTGGTCGCCGATGTCCCAGGTCATTTCGTTCTCCGTATCCGGCTTGATGTCACTGTAGAACTCCATCAGGCGCACCAGGCCCGGTACATCGGGCGTCGGGGTGCCGACCACGCACGCTCCGGCGCCGTCGCCGAACAGCGCTGCGGAAATCAGGTGCTGGCGCCTCAGGCTCGGCTGGAGGTGGATCGAGCACACTTCCACACACACGATCAGCACCCGGGCTTGCGGGTCCCCGGCGGCGATCGCCGCCGCGGTGCGCCAGGCATTGAACAGCGCCGAGCAACCCATGAAGCCGATCTGGATCCGCTCCACCCGCGGAGACAGACCCAGCTGGTCGCTGATCGCGATGTCCAGTCCCGGCGCGAAGAACCCGGTGCAGGTCACCAGGATCAGGTGGGTGATGGACTCGGTCACCTGCGGCTCTGACAGCCCGGAGCGGTCGCTGAGCTGAGCCAGGGCCTCTCGTCCGGCTTCCACCGCCAGGGGCGGCGCCATCCGGCGGTACATCTCCATTCGCTCAGCGGTGGTGGCCGCCTCGCTGGGAGAGCGGTGCGGCGCGAACCGGGACTCGTCGGGCGAGCCCAGACCATCCGGGATGCAGAAGTTGCGGGTCTCAATGCCTGACCCGGAACAGATGGCCCGCATCCAGCGCGCCTTGGCTGGGCTGCCGTGCAAGCTGTGCGCCAGCCAATCGGCGGCCTGGTCCTGGGTGAACTGGTAGGGTGCGAGTGCGGTCCCGATGGACAGGACCGCGGGTGCTTGGGCAGGTTTCACATCGATTCCTTTCGGGTTGACTGGGATGGTCCGCGGTGCGACAGAGTCGACTTCAACGGTGCGGAACCTGATCCCGGTATGCTAACATTCGCGCCGGACCGGCGGTGCTGCTTTGAAATCCGCCGGCGGTGAGGACCACCCCGAGGACTGCAAAGATTGAATTGGCGATTGTACCCGGCCGCCCCGGTCACGGCGGTGCTGCACATGACCGGCCCGGAGGCTGAGTGACCCTTCGGTCGATCCTGGCCCGACTGCTCGGGCCCTGGGTGTTTGACACGGCGGCCTGGCTCTATGAATGGATGACGGCCGCCCCGGCCTGGCAGGAGAGCTGCGCCCATCTGCTGACGCCTCTTCCTGATGCTGCGGGAGGGGAGCTGGTGCTCGATCTTGGGATCGGCCCCGGCGTCTCGGCGCTGTGGATGGGAGAGCTCCGGCCCCAGGCGCGCTTTGTCGGACTGGACCTGTCGCATGTGATGTTGAGGCAAGCACACCTCAGCCGGGAGCGCGCCGGCTGGCCGCCGGATCGATTGATGCTGGTGCAGGCCGACGCCGGGCATCTGCCGCTGGCCGCTCAGAGCTTCGACGTGGCTGCGGCCCACAGTTTCCTCTACCTGCTGCCGGACCATGACGCGGCGTTGGCGGAAGCGAGCCGCGTGACGCGGACCGGCGGCCTGGCGGCTTTCATGGAACCGAGTTCGGGTCGCGTCGATTGGGGCTGGCTGCTGCGGCAGCGATCGGGAAGGCTGCTGGTCGCGTTCAGCCTGTGGCGCGTTTACAACTGGGTGCACGGCCGTTTCTCGCCGGCGAGATACGAGGCGGCTTTTGCGCGCGCCGGCTTCGGCGAGGTCGAGACCGAACGCGCGCTGGGTGGATTTGGACTCTATGGCTGGGCGAGAAAACGCTGAGACCCGCTCGACCGCACGCATCCTGATTGCCCACCTGCGGCTGCATTTCCAGCTGCTGTTGGCTCCGATCTTCATCTGGGGGACCTTTCTCAGCGGCGTCCGAACGCTGGCCGAGTTCTGGCTGGCGTTCGCCTCCTTCCACCTCTTTCTATACGGGGGAATCACGGCCTTCAACTCCTACTACGACCGCGATGAGGGACCGGTCGGCGGCATGCGTGTTCCTCCGCCGGTACCCGAAGCGCTGCTGCCGTTTTCGCTGGCGGTGCTGGCGGCGGGCGCCGTGCTGGCAGGTTTCGTAAACGCTACCTTGCTCGTCATCTACCTGGCCATCACGGCGATGGGGCTGGCCTACTCACACCCGGCCATCCGGCTGAAGGCGCGACCCTTTGCCGGCCTGGCGACGGTCGCGCTGGGGCAGGGCGTGCTGGCCTGCCTGGGCGGCTGGGCAAGCGTCGAGCCCGATCTGAGTTCGGTGGACACCCTCGCCTGGGTGGGGATTCTCGGTGCGACGCTGGTCACGGTGGGCTTCTATCCCATCACACAGGCCTACCAGGTCGAAGAAGACCTCGCTCGCGGCGATCTGACCTTCGCCGCCTGGGCCGGACCGTCGCGCGGCCTGGCATTCGCCATCGGCGGGCAGTCGCTCGGCGCGGCGCTCTTGGCGGTCACGATCGCGCAGCGGATGGATCTGATCCAGGCCGCGTTGGTGGTCGGTTTCTACGCGATCCTGCTGGTCGCCACGGCAGTCAGCGCAGGTCAATTCCAGCAGGCCAGCGTAATGGGGCAACATCGGCGTGTCATGGCGCTCAACCTGATCATGTCAGGCGGGTTCCTGCTGTTCCTCGCGGCGCATTTGATCCGCCTGCCTTGAGACCGGGTCGAGCGAGGCGCCTGCGTGCAACTAGGATCTCAATCCGCCGCGGCGACTTGCGCGGCCGCAGCGACGGATGGACGATCGGCGCCCAGCCGGAGCAGCATGGTTCCGACGCCCAGCAGCACACCGATGCCCATCACGATCGCACCCAGCCGGCTGTCGGCGGCGATTTTCAGG
>CAZGCX010000254.1:0-3823 GCA_964524585.1 uncultured Anaerolineaceae bacterium | reverse complement strand
ATACGATCAGCGTTCCCGCAACCGTGGGTTGAGCACCTCATCCATCGCCCGTCCCACAAGATAGTAGGCCCAACACAGTAAGGTGATCGCCACACTGGCCGGGAACAGCAAGTACCAGGTATCGAACCGCAGCAGATATCCTAACACCTGTGTGGAGTTGATCATGAGCCCCAGCTCATTTGGATTTCGGTGGAGAGTGCCCATCCGATCTTGAACGACTTCCATGCCAATCCGACCCGGACCCGCCGCAGCGCTCGGTACTTGATTGGGTCAGGCCGGATTTGGGGATAGGCGGTGACGCTCAAACGCCCTCACTTCCGCTTTTATGCAGTTGGTGTGGTAACAGCTGAATTAACGTTCCCGCAACCGTGGGTTGACCACCTCATCCATTGCCCGTCCCACAAGATAGAAGGCCGAACACAACAAGGTGATCGCCACACTGGCCGGGAACAGCAAGTACCAGGTATCGAACCGAAGCAGGTAGCCCAACACCTGAGTGGTGTTGATCATGAGCCCCCAGCTCATCTGAATCTCGGTGAGGCCAAAGAACGAAAGCACCGCCTCAGCAAAGATCGCGTTCGTTACCACAAACATCATGTACAGCAACGAAATCGGCATCAAGTTCGGCACCATGTGCCGGATGATGATGTGACGGTCGCCGCCTCCAGCAACTCGAGCCGCTTCGATGAACGGTTTTACCTTGACCGAGAGCGCTTGCGACTTGATCACGATGGTCGTGGCGCCAAAGCCGGAAATGATGCCGAGCGAGATCGCCAGCTCGATCATGCCGAAGTCAGTGAGAATCGCACTCAGCACAATCAGGATGGGTATCAGGGGAACCATAATGACCAAATCGGCGAACCGCATCAAGATGATGTCCAGCCAGCCCCCGTAGTAGGCCGCCACCGCGCCGACCGTGGTGGCAATGAACACCGTGATCACCGCCGATATGATGCCCAGGGCGAATTCAAACCGAGTGCTGTACATCAACTGGCTCATCACGTCTCGGCCCAGCGGATCGGTGCCCAACAGGTGCCGTGCCGAAGGCGGCGACGGGTGAAATGGGACCGAGAGATCCAGTCCACTGACTGGATCGTAGACTTTCTTTTCCCAGACCGTCGCCATCAGAATCGGATGCGCCGCCGCGAACAAACCGAAGAAGACAATGATTGCCAGGCCAATCAGTCCGATCGGATTCTCAGTGAAGAGCGCCCAGCTGTGCTTGAACGATTTCCAGGCCAGCCTGGCCCGCACCCGCCAAAGCGGTTGGTATCTCGCCTGACCTCGGATCGTCTCTGGGTGTACGGTTGCTTCCATGCGTCTCGGCCCTACCTATGATTTCTAATGGTAACGGATTCTTGGATCCAGAAATGCGTAGCCGACGTCGGCCACCAGGTGGCTGAACAGGGTCAGGATCCCGACCACCGTTAGCGCCCCCAGCGCCACCGGAATGTCGGCCTGGGTGGCGGAGGTCAGCAAGGTCAGTCCGAGCCCGGGCCACGAGAAGATGGTCTCAGTAATGATCCCACCGCTGACCGAATTCCCGAGGCTGAACACCAGCCCGGTCCATACCGGCAGCAGGGCAGTGCGTGCGGCGTGCTTGTCCCGCACCATCTTCTCCGGCAGACCCTTGGCTCGGGCGGAGAGAATGTAATCCTCGCGCAATGTCTCCAACATACTGGTTCGAGTGAGCAGCATGGTCCCGCCGTAGGCGATGAGCGTCACGGTCAGCACCGGCAGTACGGTGTGGCTGGCAATGTCGGCCGCGTATTTGCCTTGCCCATTGGCGGCCCAGAACTGGTACAAGCCGAGCAGCGGGAGAACCACGCCCACCAGCCGAATCGGAAGCCGGAACTTTGGCTCAAAGCGATTGGAGATCAAGAATCCTACAAACGCTAAACCCAAGGCGATGGTGGCGCTCCAGATCATCCGGAGGAACACATCGTTGGCTGAGGCAGGCGCCCCGATCCATTCGACCGGATCCAGGAACTTCCCGGCTGGAAGCAGGTTGAGCTTGACCGCGAATAGCCAGATCATCATCAAACCGAACCAGGGCGTGAATACGGTATACAGCGTCACGCCACCGATAGTCGAACTGTATTCGAGGAATCCGCCACGCCGCCACGCCAACACCTTACCGGTCACAAACCCGGCCCAGAAGGAGAGCACGGAAGCGGTCAGGAACAGGACCACCGTTCGCGGCAGCCGCTCCTTGATGATATCGGTGACCGGTCTCGGGTACTGCAGAAACGAGACCCCCAGATTGCCCTGATAAAAGTTGCCGACATAGCGCAGGAATCGCTCGAGTGGCGGCCGGTCAAGCCCCAGGTCACGTCGCAGCCGAATCCGCTCCGAGGGAGGCACTTCTGGATTGTTGACCAACAAGTCAGCGATGTCGCCGGGTTGGGCGTCGATCAGGAAGTAGGTGGCGGCCTGGAATAGAAACAGGGTGATCACCATCTGTAGCAATCTCTTGGCCAGAAAGGCGTACATCGCTACCGCTCCTGATTCTTGAGGGCCGCCGCGGGGTCGGCCCCGAATGAAAGATATAAGTTCTCGATAATTGCGCTTCCCCGCACAGCCCGCCTCGTGGGAAGTGGTTCTACTTGCAGGAGGAGGAGTGGACGACGTTCTGTCCACTCCTCCTCGAGATTACGCAACTAACTTGCAGCTCTCAACCAGCAGCTACTTCGTTAGCACTTGGGCGTCGGTCTGGAACCCGAGCGCGTCCGCCAACCCACCGAGGGTTTCGGTGTACGGCAGGTGCACGTTGTTGCGGATCAGGTCGATCGACTGGCGCACGAACAGCGGGATGTACGGTCGGCCGTCAGCCAGGATTTGCTGCATTTCCTTGGCCTTGGTCTGTGCTCGCACGATGTCGGTCTCTGAAGCAAACGCGTCTGCTGCCGCATCGAAGTCGGCATTCATGAAGCCGGGCGTGTTGTAGTTGCCCGTGGTGGCGGTGTCGTTACGGCTGTGGAAGAAGTCCACCATGTAATCTGGGTAGATCGTCAAGCTCCAGCCCAGGATATACATGTCGAACGTTGCATCCACGAACACCGGGTTCAGGATGGTGTTGAAGCCGGTCAGCTCAGAGGTAACTGGCATGCCCATCTCGCGCATCCACTCTGAGATCCACTGGTTGAACACCGCTCGCTGAGGATCGTAGGCTGGTCCAGGGCCGAGGATGGTGGCCTCGGGCATCGCTTGCCCATTGGGCATCAGCAAGCCCTCGCCTGGTACCACGTCGTCCAGATCAGCGTCATAGAACGGCTCTGCGGTCCAGCTCCAGCCGGCATCCTTCAAAACCTGCACTGCCATGTTGACCCGGTCCTCGCGGCTCAGGCCAACAAACGGCGCAGTGACGTCCGGGTTGTACCAGAACGCATTGCCCGGCGGCACGACGGAGTAAGTGGGGGTCACCGTGCCTTGCAGCACGCTACCGGCCACGAATTCCTTGTCGATGATGATGTCGACCGCCTGGCGGAAGGCAGGATCGGAGTAAGGCTCCTTGCGCATGTTGAACGCCAGGTAGAACAGCCCGTTGTCCGAGTTGGTGTAGGTCACGATGCCCTCGCCCTGCTGCGCCTGCTCCTGTAGACCGCGGGCCAAGCTCAGCGGGTTGAGCACGTAGTCGACCTCACCATTGGCCATCGCCAGGAACGCGGCGTCCTGCGACCCGTAGATCGAGAAGATCACGTTGTCGCTGTAGGGGCCGCTGGTAAAGTCAAGCGTCTTCTCGCCAGTGGCATCACCGTACAGCTGCACGGTGTCGCCGTTGGTGAGTGTCAGCGTCCAGGTCCCGTCGTCGTACTCCTCGATG
>CAZGCX010000253.1:0-3835 GCA_964524585.1 uncultured Anaerolineaceae bacterium | reverse complement strand
CAAATCGCCTCGGGACTGTCCCGAGGCGATGTAGTTGTAGTGCCGCAATTACAGGTGACAAGCGTCGACTAGGCGTGCTGCGATTCTCGCTCGGCCCGTTTCTCGCTCAGCAACTCCTGGTACACGCCAACCACTCGCTCGGCCACCCCGCGCCAGTCGAAGCCACGAGCGTACTCGGCAGCGCGGCCCCCCAGCCGGGCCATGAGATCTCGGTCCTCCAATAGGCTGGCCAGACGTTCGGCCAGGGCCGCCGGCATGGCAGTGGGCACGTGAAAGCCGGTTTCGCCGTCTTGCACCAGAAAGACCAGGCCGCCGGTCTCGGAGGCAATCACTGGTCGGCCACATGCCATCGCTTCCAGGGCAACCAGACCGAAGGACTCGTAGTGTGAAGGCATCACCACCACCTCCGCTGCTGAGTAGTAATACTGCAGCGTGTCCTGATCTCGTCGCCCGAGGTAGGTCACCAGGTCACCGATCCCCAGCTCGTCGGTCAGCTTGAGCATCCGCCGCATCTCGGCATCCATCTGCTCGTCGCTGGCTTCTGGCTCCCCACCGATGACCATGAGATGGAGCTGCAGCTCACTCTGGTCGCGGATCAAAGCCACCGCCCGAAGCAGTGAATCCAGACCTTTGAGCGGCTCGATCCGGCCGACAAACAGTACGATGCGCCGCTGATCATCCACCCCCACGAACTCGCGGGCCTCGTCCAGCGGAATCGGATAGAAGTGGGCGGTATCGACGCCCGGCTCGATCACCACCGCCCGATCAGTTCCGGCCCGGTACAGCCAGCGGAATTGCGCCAACTCGGCCTCGGTCGAGGCCACGATCCGGTCTGCATGGTCCAGCAGGTGACGTTCCATCTTGATCCGCTCGGCCGAGGCGACTTCGTCCTCACTGCGGGCCACCTGGTTCTTCATCTCGCCCAGAGTATGGAAGGTGTGGACGATCGGGACCTGCCATCGCGTCTGCAGCTGCAAGGCGGCGGCCCCGCTCAGCCAGTAGTGGCTGTGGATCAGGTCGTACTTCTGCCGCTTGCGCCGGGCAAACTCCTGCACCCGCTCCACGAATTCCGGCAAGTGAGATTGCAGTTCCCCTTTTGGAAGCGGGTGTTCGGCACCGGACGGCACATGTACCACCCGATTGCCGTAGCCGAGATCGTGGAGCACATGTGGCACGTGCTCGTCCTGCGAGCGGGTGAAGACGTCCACCCCAATACCGCGGCGCCCAAGCGCCCGGGTGAGATCGCGCACATACACATTCATCCCGCCGGTCTCTTTGCCGCCGAGGGTCGCCAGTGGGCAGGTGTGGTACGAGAGCATTGCGACGCGCATTGCGTTGATTATCACCGCATCGGGGCCGATTTGCCAGGCGGACGTGTATAATCCCGCTGCTCTACCCCCGCCACCATAGCTCAGCTGGCAGAGCGAGCGCTTCGTAAGCGTTAGGTCGTGGGTTCGAATCCCACTGGTGGCTTCTTGGACGGCAGCCCAACTACGTCAAAACGGCCCCAGCCACTTGTGATCGGAATTGCCGGGGGAACCGGATCCGGCAAGACCACCGTCGCCAGCGTCATCCTGGAACGGGTCGGCGCCGAACACATCGCGCTGTTGCCCCACGACGCCTACTACCGCAACCTGACGGAGCTGCCTCCGGCCCAGCGCGAAGCCGTGAACTTCGACCACCCCGATTCGCTGGAAACCGAGCTGCTGATCGAGCATTTGGAGCAGCTGCGCAGCTGGCGGCCGGTGGACATCCCGATCTATGATTTCACCCAGCATCGACGGACCGAACAGACCCGGCATCTCGAGCCCCATCCGGTGATCTTGGTAGAGGGAATCCTGGTCTTCGCCGAGCCGCGACTTCGGAGGGCGTTCGACGTCAAGATTTACGTGGATACGCCAGCCGACATCCGGTTTATCCGGCGCCTGCAGCGCGACATCGACGAGCGCGGCCGGTCGATGGAATCGGTGATCTTGCAGTATCAGCGGACAGTGCGGCCGATGCATGAAGAGTTCGTTGAAACCTCTAAGCGATTTGCCGACGTCATCATTCCAGAGGGCGGTCTGAATACGGTCGCCATGGACATGGTGGTCGCTCGGGTCTCGTCCCTGTTGGATCAACGCTAGCCAAGGAGGAACCAGTGAGTGATGTGCAGTGGAGTTCGCCACCCCCGATGACCATCGACCCGTCCGCCGCTTACCAGGCGACCATTAAGACCGACTCGGGAGACATCGTGCTTGATCTATGGGCCGAGCAGGCACCGAACACGGTAAATAATTTCGTCTTTCTGGCCGAGCAGGGGTTCTACGATGGGGTGATCTTCCATCGAGTGATCGACCAGTTCATGGCCCAAACCGGAGATCCTACCGGCACGGGCACCGGGGGCCCCGGTTACAAGTTTGGCGACGAGTTTCATCCGGAGCTGCGTCACGACGGCCCCGGCGTGCTCTCCATGGCCAACGCCGGTCCGGGGACCAACGGTTCACAATTCTTCATCACCCACATCGCGACCCCGTGGTTGGACGACAAACACTCGGTATTCGGCAAGGTTGCCCAGGGGTTGGATGTGCTGATGGCAATCCCAGCCCGAGACCCTTCCAACCCGAACGCGCCGGCAGTCACAATCCAGACCATCGAGATCACCAAGGGCTAACCCTGAAACGCCAACGCTCCGCTCCGTCCTGAGAGTCGGGCCCCGCCAAACGTGAACGAGAAGGCTCGCAGCTACCCGTGGGGCAAGACCGCACTGCGGATCGCGACCCTGTTGGCTGTTGTGGCGATCACGGTCTATGTGTATTCGATCCGTGATCAGGCCGAACAGCTGGCGCGCTACGGTTTGCCGGGGGTCTTCCTGCTCTCGGTGCTTTCCAACGCCACCCTGGTGCTCCCAGCACCGGGATTGCTGTTCATCTTTGCCGCCGGCGGGTTATTCAACCCGGTCGGCGTGGCAATCGCCGCCGCCGCCGGCGCCATCATCGGCGAGCTGACTGGCTATCTGGCTGGCTTTAGTGGCCGAGCGGTGATTGAACGAACCGAGATCTACGATCGTCTGGAGAAACTGACGGAGCGCTACGGTGGCTGGACCATCATGGTTCTTGCCGCAGTCCCCAATCCCTTCTTCGACTTGGCCGGCATCGCTGCCGGAGCCCTGCGCATGCCTCTGGTAACTTTCTTGGTCTGGGGGTTCATCGGAAAGCTGGCCAAAATGCTGGTGATCGCCTACGCTGGTGCGGCTTCAATCGACTGGCTGGTCAAGCTGTTGACGTGAGTTTTCGTCTTGGGCCGGCGTTGAGTGCCACTGCGGTAGGTCGCCTCTGTGCTGCGGCGGCCAGGGCGGGAATGATCAGTTCTGGAAGCGCTCATGCCGCAAGGTGAAGCGCTCCAGCGCCGTCTGGTCGATCTCTATCCCCAGTCCAGGGCCGGCAGGAAGGTCGATCGTCCCGTCGGCATTTAGCTCGAATCGTGGCCAGGCCAGGTCTTCCACATAATAGCGGTCGGAAGCCGAAATATCGCCCGGCAAAGTGAAGCCGGGCAGCGTCGCCAGCGCCAGGTTTGCCGCGCGCCCGATCCCGGTCTCCAGCATCCCTCCGCACCAGACCGGCGCCCCGCGGGCGAGGCACCGGTCGTGGATCGCGATCGACTCACCCAATCCGCTCACCCTGCCCGGCTTGATGTTGACGATCTGACAGGCGCCGAGCTCCAACGCCTGTACCGCCTCCTGCGCCGAGCCGATGCTCTCGTCCAGGCAGATCGGAGTGCTGCTCCGCTCCGCCAGCTGGATATGACTGAGCAGATCCTGCCTGGGGAACGGCTGCTCCACCATCAGCAGCCCAAA
>CAZGCX010000252.1:0-3850 GCA_964524585.1 uncultured Anaerolineaceae bacterium | reverse complement strand
AGAAATGTGATGCCCGTCTGATCCGGGGACCAATACAGCAGCACCAAGCCGGCCTTAATGGCGGCCAATACAATCAATAGTGGGAGGCGGTAGGGATCCGGAGCGGTGCTGGCACCGACCTCCAGAGCAGTGAAGACACCCAGGATCAGGAAGACCAACCCATAGGAGGATCTCGAGCTGGCTTGACCAGACTGACTGCCGTTTTCCATCTAGGCTCCTAG
This sequence comes from uncultured Anaerolineaceae bacterium, assembly GCA_964524585.1. Lineage (GTDB taxonomy): Bacteria > Chloroflexota > Anaerolineae > Anaerolineales > E44-bin32 > JADFRG01. The sequence goes on along the minus strand of CAZGCX010000252.1, from coordinate 3,629 downwards.
ATCAGGTAAATCACGGTGAACAGCACGATCCAAACAATGTCGACGAAGTGCCAATACAGGCCAAAGAACTCGATCGCATCATGTGAGTGCTGGCTGAATGTACCCCGCCGCGCAAGCAGGATCAGTGTCACGCACCAGATCAGTCCGACAAACACGTGTGACCCGTGGATCCCAGTGACCGAGAAAAAGGCGGTCCCAATCAAGGAGCTGAACGACTGCCCTTCGCTAAAGAGTGTGCTCCACTCGTAGCCCTGGCCGGCCAGGAACAGGGCGCCCAACAGCGCGACGCCGATCAGATTCCGAGTCAGGCCGCCGGCTCTGCCGTGTCGGATCCCTTCCAGCGATCGAACCACCATATAGCTGCTGCTGATCAACACAAAGGTGTTGACGGCAATCACCGGAATGCTGAGGGTGGAGCGGAACTTGTCGAACTCGCCCGGGTCTGACACCCGCGACAGCAGCAAGGTCAGGATCAGCGCGGTAAAGAACACCACCTCGCTGCCCAGGAACAGCCAAAACGCCAGCTTCGACTGCTCGCGGGAGGGGACCAACCCGGCCGACGGCGCAGTCTCAGCCATGTGATCCCGACCCATGCTCGTCGGCCCGGTTTTCAAGGGCCCAGCCAATCAGTGAACCAATCAGGCCGATCACTCCGATCAGGCTAATGATCCAGGTCGCCAACACGCCGACCGCCATCAGGGTCACGCTGAACGCAAGCGCAATCGGCCAGAAGCTGGGCTCCGGCAAGTGGATTCCGGGCGGCGTTGCTCGCTCCATCAGGTCACCTCGGTTCGCAGCTGGTGGCCACTCCCGACCACCCCCGCACCACGGTCCATCCAGCGGATCAGCACAACGATGGTGGCGCCCACCAGCACCATATCCCCCGGCAGCCACATCATCAGTCCCCCAAGTTGTTGATCGAGCAGCGGGCTCAGGTCGAGCAATCGAGGTGCCCCGCCATAGAAACCGTAGAGCACCTGGTTCGACAAAGTCAAGATCGCCGCCAGCGCGGTACAAGGGAGGGTGACCAAGAACAGATACAGCACCTGTCTTGGCTGCGGGTCAAAGCGGATCGACGCCGGTGCCGGGCCAAAGGCCGGCCACCACCCGATCACACCGGCTGCCAGGAACATCAAGTGCTCGACGATATGAATGGCCTCGTTCTCAAGCGCCGCATCGTACAGGCCGGGAATATGCCAGATCCACATGATTGAGACCCAGATCAGCCCGGCCCACATCGGCTGTGTGATGTGCTGTAGTGTTCTCTGAAACCTGCCGGCCGGAATCAGCTCAACCGCCGCCCAGGCAGGTATCCCCAGCAGCCACAACAGCGGAGCCGCCAGCATAAACAGCAGGTGCTGCACCATGTGTGCACTGAACAGCAGATGGTCGGCAACTGCATCCAGCGGGCTGATCAGCCCGACGAAGACCAGTGCCGTTCCGAAATGGAACGAGAATCGCTGCCAATTCGACCAGCGTTGCTCAGGTCGTCGAACGCGTAACCGGCGTCCGATCAGCTCGTATACACCCGTCAGGAGTCCCAAGCCGATCAGGACGCTTGGTTCCCAATTCCAACCCACTAGTTCACCGGCGTGATGTTTGAGGAAGCTCAACATCTGTCAGGCCAGGTAAAGGGCAGCGAACAAGATCAGCCAGATCGCGACCACGAAACTCCAGAAATAAAAGCCGACGTCCAACGCGGTGTGCGACTCGCGGTCGAAATCGCCCCAGCCGGCGCGCACCAGGTTGGACGCCTGGAGGACCAGTCCGGCCAGCAGGTGTGCAGCGTGAAAAGCGATCAACGCAAAGAATAGTCCGCCGAAGGCGGCGTCGTCCGGCCGCATTCCGCTCCGATTGAATTCAAAGGCCTGGGCCAGCAGGAACACAACGCCCAGCGCCAGGCCAAGGCCCAGCCCGCGTCGCAGCGAGCCAAGGTCGGCCCTTGCCTGCCAGGCGGACCAGGTCCGCCACATCACTGCCTGGCTGGCAAGCAGCAAGGCCAGGATGAGCAGCGGTACGGCGAGCCGTTGCCAGGTATGCGCAATCGGCGGCCATCCAGTGCTCGAACTGCGCAGGAAGAGATAGGCCATCAGCAGGGTGCCGAAGAGCACACTCTCGCCGGCCAGCACCAGCAATAGGGTCGTGATGGAGGTTCGGTGGGCCGGGCCGGTGACCGGCAACGCAGCACTGCTCATGCGGGAGCGCCCTCAGCCGAGCGCCAGTCTGCCATTTCCGGGTGTTTCTCGTCCCACAGCGGTCGCGCGCTCCTGACCTCCGGGATCGAATCGAAGTTGTGTGGCGGGGGAGGCGAGCTGGTCTTCCACTCCAATGTGTTGGCATCCCAGGGGTCCGCCGGGCTTGTAGCGGGCTTGCGGATCGAGACCCAGAAGTTGATCGCGAACACCAGGACCGAGAGCGCCACCACGAATGCCCCAACCGTCATTAACAGGTTCCACCCGTCCCAGCCCAGTCCCGCACCATAGGTGTAGATTCGGCGAGGCATGCCGAGCAGCCCAAGGATGTGCATGGGGAAGAAGACCATGTTCATACCGATGAACATCAGCCAGAAATGCAGCTTACCCGCGGCCTCGCTCAACTTCCGCCCAGTGATCTTGGGGATCCAGTAGTACAGTCCGGCGAAGAGTCCGAAGATCGCCCCGCCAAATAGCACATAGTGGATGTGAGCGACCACGTAGTAGGTGTCGGTGATCTGCCAATCCACCGGAACCACCGCCAGGTGGATTCCGCTCAGGCCCCCGATAAGGAACATGCCGACGTGGCCAAGGGCGAACAGCATCGGCGTCGCGAAGCGCAGTTTGCCCCTCCACAGCGTCCCCAGCCAGGCAAAGATCTTGACTCCGGTTGGGACTCCGATGAGGAAACTGTCGGCCGAGAAGAACAGCAGCGCCACCACCGGGATCCCGGTGGCGAACATGTGGTGCGCCCAGACCGTAAACCCGAGCAGACCGATGACCATCCCGGAGATGACGACCACCTTGTAGCCGAATAACGGTTTCCCGGAGAAAACCGGGATGACCTCAGAAATGATTCCGAACGCGGGCAGGATCAGGATGTATACCTCTGGGTGGCCGAAGAACCAGAACAGGTGCTGCCAGAGCAGCGCGTTTCCCCCCTCCTGTGCAAGATAGAAGTGGGTTCCAACCTGACGATCGAGTAGCAACAGGATGTCGGCAGCGGTTAGCGACGGGAGCGAGAAGACAGCCAGGAAGGCCGTGACCACGATCATCCACACGAAGACCGGGATGCGATCGTACGTCATGCCTGGCGCGCGCAGTTGGCTGACTGTCACGAGAAAGTTGATCGAGCCTAACGTGGTGGAGATGCCCAGTATCAGCACAGCCAATCCCCAGAAATCCATGCCCAACCCACGCGAATACAGCTTCTCGGTAAGGGGTGCGTAGCTGAACCATCCGGCGTCGGGTGCGCCACCAAAGAAGAAACTGCTGTACATCAGCAGGCCACCGAATAGAAACATCCAGTAACTCAGCGCATTCAGCTTGGGAAAGGCCATATCCCGAGCGCCGATCATGAGCGGGACGATGTAATTCCCCAGGCCGGCCCAGAACGGCATGACCACCAAGAAGATCATCGTGGTGCCGTGCATGGTG
>CAZGCX010000251.1:0-3860 GCA_964524585.1 uncultured Anaerolineaceae bacterium | reverse complement strand
GGTGAAATTGTCGCCGATCGGCAAGGTCGCCAGATCGATACCTTCTTCGCCGATCAAGGCCATGTCTCCAAACAACCCGGTGTCTCCGGAGATGTAGACTTTCTTGGCGCTGGGGGTCGTGATCAGGAAACCGCACGGATTGCCCCCGTCGGAGCCATCGGGGAGGGCGGATCCATGCAGCGCCAGCGTGCATTTGACGTAGCCGCAGGGAAGCTGGTGTCCGCCGCCGATGTGTTGACCGTGGGCCTCCACGCCCTGTTTGCGGAACCACAGGGCGATTTCGTTCACGCTGACCACCTGCGCTCCTGTGCGCTTGGCGATCTCCACCGCATCGCCAACGTGGTCGCCGTGGCCATGGGTAATCAAGATGAACTCGGCTTCGACCTCTTCGGGCCCGACGGTCGCGGCCGGATTGTCCTTCAAGAAGGGATCGATCAAGACCTTCACGCCGTCGATGTCCAGTCCGAATGCGGCGTGTCCATACCAGGTCAGCGTGGTTGTCATAGGCTCGTCCTCCAGCGTTCAGTTTCAGTATAGACCATCCGCTAGACCGATCGACCAGCGGCTGACACTGGGCTTGGCCTCAATCGCGGCGGGGAGATCTCAGTTCCCTGGCCCGGCGACCAGCGCCTGATAGTAAGCGCACAAATCGGTCAACACACAGTTCTCACACAGCGGCCGCGGCGCCTTGCAGACTTCCCGTCCGTGGCGGATCAAATTCAGATGGGCGGCGTAGTAGGTCTCCGGGGCGAACAGCTCAGCCAGGATTTCATGCGTTTTTTCCCGGCCAGCTTTCTCCGGCCGCAGGCCGATGCGGCCGCTGATGCGGTGGATATGGGTGTCGACCGGAAAGGCCGGCATGTCGAGCGAAAACTGCATGACGATGGCAGCGGTTTTGGGCCCCACCCCATTAAGCTGGGTCAGCCAGGCGCGCACCTGCTCTGGCGGCAGCTCCCGGAGGAAATCCAGCTCAATCTCGCCCCGTTCTTCAGTGATCGCCCGCAGTGCGTTCTGGATACGCGGCCCCTTCTGGTTGGAAATGCCGGCGATGCGGATGGCGTCGATCACCGCTTCGGTCGGGGCGTCGCGCACCGCTTCCCAGGTTGGAAAACGAGCTCGCAGCTCGTCGAAGGCCCGATCGCGATTGATGTCGTTGGTGTTCTGCGACAGGATGGTGGATACCAGCTCATCGACCGGCGGGAGCGGGTTGCGCCAGGTCGGCTCGCCGTAGGCCTTGAGCAGCCGCCGATAAACGGTGCGGGCAAGACGCTTCTTGGCAGGCGCAGCGGTGTTCTCGGACAATTCTTTGGTGGCTGGTGCGTACGGCGCTAGAGCCGCGGCAGGCTGGCGCAGCCAAGCCGCTGACCGAGCGCATCGGCCTCCGGGGCCAAGCACCGGGGGAGCATCACATGTTTTCGATAATGGCGTCGCCGAACTCAGAGGTCTTGAGCTTGGTGGCGCCTTCCATCAACCGGTGCAGATCGTAAGTGACGGTCTTGGCCGCGATAGCGCGCTGCATGCCGTCGACGATCCGGTCGGCGGCCTCGGCCCAGCCCATGTAGCGCAGCATCATTTCGCCGCTCAGGATCACTGAACTGGGGTTGACCACGTCTTTGTCGGCATATTTGGGCGCAGTCCCGTGGGTGGCCTCAAAGATCGCGTGGCCGGTCAGGTAGTTGATGTTGCCGCCGGGCGCGATGCCAATGCCGCCCACCTGGGCCGCCAGCGCGTCGGAGATGTAGTCGCCGTTGAGGTTCATGGTGGCGATGACGTCGAACTCACGGGCGCGGGTGATGGTCTGCTGAAAGGCAATGTCGGCGATGGCGTCCTTGATCAGCAGCCGGCCGCCTTCCAGTGCCGCGGATTGCTCCTGGTTTGCCGCCTGCTCGCCCTTCTCCTGTTTGGTCCGCTCCCAGGTCGACCAGGTGTAGACCCGATCGCCGAATTCACGCTCCGCCAGTTCATAGCCCCAATTGCGGAAGGCGCCTTCGGTGAACTTCATAATGTTGCCCTTGTGCACCAAGGTGACCGAGCGCCGGCCATTCTCCAGCGCGTACTCGATGGCGGCCCGAACCAACCGCTCGGTGCCTTCCTGGGAAACCGGTTTGAGGCTGATGCCCGAGCTCTCGGGAAAGCGGATCTTGGCATAGGCCTCCGGTTGATGTTCTTGCATCCAATCCATGAACTGACGGTTGGCTTCGCTGCCGGCCTCGAATTCCACTCCGGCGTAAATATCTTCAGTGTTCTCGCGGAAGATCAGCATATCGACGTATTCCGGGTGCTTGACCGGTGATGGGACGCCATCGAAGTAGCGCACCGGCCGCAAGCAGACGTATAGGTCGAGCGCCTTGCGCAGTGCGACGTTGAGCGAGCGAATGCCTCCTCCGACCGGCGTGGTCAGCGGGCCCTTGATGCCGATCAGGAACTCGCGGAAGGCTTCGATCGTCTCCTCCGGTAGCCACTCGCCAAACTGGTCGAACGCCTTCTGACCGGCATAGACCTCCATCCAGGCGATGCCGCGCTGCCCACCGTAGGCCTTCTCGACCGCGGCGTCGAACACCCGCACCGAAGCGCGCCAGATATCCGGCCCGGTGCCGTCGCCTTCGATAAACGGGATGATCGGCCGCGCCGGGACCTGGAGCTTGCCGCTCTGTAGCGTGATGCGTTCTCCGTCAGCCGGAATGGTCGAGTGTGTGTATTCCAAGTCTTGCTCCTGGGGAAGAAAGGGTAGGGGCACTGGAGGCGGCCCCCACGTAGCGTGCGGCGCGGATTATAGCATGTGGGCCTTTAGCGCCTCATTTGGCATCCTCCCCGAATCTGAGCTGACGCTCATCGGGGGCGCTCAGAAGCGCAACGCAGCCGGTCTGTTAGCATTGGTGACCGTGTCCACGCAATTGGCACCCGAATATCTGTATCTCACCACCACCGGTTGGAAAAGCGGCAACCCGCATCAGATCGAGATCTGGTTCACCGAGCTCGACGGGCGCTACTACCTGATTTCCGAGCCGGGTGAGCGGGCTCATTGGGTGCAAAACCTCCGGCGTAATCCTGCGGTGGTTTTTCGCCTAGGAAGTGGGCGCCAGGTACGGGGCACGGGCCGCATCGTCGAAGCAGCGCGTGAAGCCGAGCTGGCAGCAGTTGTGTTCAAGCTATTCAGTGCCAAATACGACTGGAACGAGGGGCTGATTGTCGAACTCTGCCCGGGATAGCTGGCAATCGATCGGCCCAAGGCGACATTCTAGGGCCGGCTAGCCGCCGCGGCACGCGCTAGCTTTCGTAGCCGTTCGGATGGCCGCGATGCCACTCCCAGGCGCTGGCGATGATCTCCTCGAGCTCGGGATGTTGCGGCGCCCAGCCCAGCTCGGAACGGATCTTATCGGAGCTGGCGACCAGGCGCGGCGGGTCGCCGGGGCGACGGTCGGCCTCGATCGCCGGCAACGCGTGGCCCGTTAGGCGGCGGGCGGTCTCGATCACCTCTCGCACTGAGTAGCCAGAACCGGTTCCGACGTTGTAGATCAGCTGGGCACCGGGCTCGAGCGCTTTCAGCGCCAGCAGGTGGGCCGACACCAGATCGGCGATGTGAATGTAGTCGCGGATGCAGGTGCCATCTGGCGTCGGGTAGTCGGTGCCGTAGATCTTCACCTGCTCACGCTGGCCGAGCGCCACTTGCAGCACCAGCGGAATCAGGTGTGACTCTGGCTGGTGGGCCTCCCCACGATCGGGCAGCGCCCCGGCGGCGTTGAAATACCGGAGAGCGGCGAATCCGAGCCCGTAAGTTTGCCGGTACCAATTCAGCAGGGTCTCAACCATGAGCTTGGTCTGTCCATAATGGTTGCCCGGACGCAGCGTGGAGGGTTCGC
>CAZGCX010000250.1:0-3894 GCA_964524585.1 uncultured Anaerolineaceae bacterium | reverse complement strand
GGCGACGTAATCACGATGGCCGACCTGTTCATCTTTGAGCAGACCGGTCTGGAGGACGGCAAGGTCATTGGCCGGCTGCGCCCGACCGGGCTGCGGCCGAAATTCATGGAAAAGATTGAGCAAGCTGGCATTCACCTGCCGGCCTCGATTTTCGGCGTCGGCGAGCGTGGGTACCGCTAGCCAATGGTTGCCGGCAGTCGTAGGCTGAAAGAGACCTAGATGGATCCGATACTGGTCCTGTATGTAGGAGGCGGCCTCGGCCTGTTGTTGTTGGTGGTCGGGGTCGTTATTTCGATTGTCGGAGGCGGCTCAGTGGTCGAGGAGCGATTGGGCCGCTACGCTGAAACCGGTGGCATGATCTCGACCACCGGCGCCGACGAAGCACGCGACCGAGGTGACGAACCCTCCGCCCTTTCTGAAGCATTGAACCGGATGGGGGAAGGCACCGACCTGTTTGCCAACATCTCCACCGATCTGGCTCAAGCTGATATCAAATTGCGGCCGGCTGAGTACTTGGCGGCGGTGGTGGCTTCGGCGATCATCGCTGGGTTCGTTGGGCTGGTGCTGGGTGGGGTGATTTTCGGGATTGCATCCGGAATCTTTGGGCTGTTTATCCCCAAGATCTACGTCGGCTCGGCCAAGAAACGCCGGCTCAAGATGTTTGACAACCAACTGGGCGACATGCTGAACCTGATGGTCAACGGCTTGCGCGCCGGTTTCTCAACCACCCAGGCGATGGAAGCTGTCAGCCGTGAGATGCCACCCCCAATCTCCGACGAGTTCCGCCGGGTGGTCCAAGAGATGCAGCTGGGCATTTCGATGGAAGAGGCGCTGGATCACGTGCTGCGCCGAATCCATAGCGATGACCTCGATCTCACGGTGACCGCGATCAATGTCCAGCGTGAAGTTGGCGGCAACCTGGCGGAGATCTTGGACGTGATCTCGTATACAATCCGGGAGCGGGTGCGAATCAAGGGAGAAATCCAGGCGCTGACCGCTCAGGGACGAGCGACCGCCTGGGTGATCTCTGCTCTCCCGATCGCGCTGATGGCGCTGCTCTGGTTGGTCAACCGACCGTACTTCATGCAGTTCTTCAATCCGGAAACTCGCAGCTGTGGAATCCCGTTACTGATCATTGCCGGTATCATGGTCGGCAGCGGCTTCTACGCCACGCAGAAGATCGTGGACATCGACATCTAGGACAAGGATCCAAATATGCTGCCACTCATTGTCGGAGGCGTGATCCTGCTGGCCATCGTTCTGGTGGTCGTCGGCATCCGGACTCCTCAAGCAGAAGACTCGATTCAGGAACGGTTGGCAAACGTCAGCATTGGCGAAGAGCCGATGTCGCTGGAGGAGTTGGAGCTCTCCCAGGACTTTGCCCAGCGAATCCTGATTCCGATGTTCAACCAGATCGGAAAGATCGCCCAGCGCTTCACCCCGCAGGCGACATTGGAGTCAGCCAAGAAGCGTCTCGAAATGGCTGGCAACCCGATGCAGATGAACCCAGCCTTCTTCTTGATGTTGCGCTTTGTCTTTGCTTTCCTGTTTGGAGCCACGCTGTTCTTGGTCTTCTCGCGGGCCGGCCGCAGCTGGGTGCAAGGTCTGGGCTTGTCTGCGCTGTTCATGGCAATCGGCTTTCTGTTTCCAAACCTGTGGTTGGGGGGCCGTATCTCGGCCCGCCAGAAGTCGATCTTTCGTGCGATGCCTGACGCCCTTGACCTACTTACGATTTCGGTCGAGGCCGGACTGGGCTTTGACGCCGCGATGGCCAAGGTACACGAGAAGTGGGACAACGATCTATCGCTGGAGCTGGGGCGTGTGATTCAGGAGATCCGGCTTGGCAAGCTGAGGCGCGACGCGCTGCGAGATATGGCCGATCGACTGGGCGTGAACGAGATGACCAGTTTTGTCGCGGCGGTCATTCAGTCTGAGCAGCTTGGTGTGAGTATGGCCAAGGTGCTTCGGATTCAATCCGACCAAATGCGCGTTCGCCGCCGTCAGATTGCCGAAGAAGAGGCGCACCGAGCGCCAATCAAGATGGTGTTCCCGATTGCGCTGCTAATCTTCCCGTCGATCTTGCTCATCCTGCTCGGGCCGGCTGCCATGCTGTTGCTCAGTTCGCCGCTTGGGGGAATCCTGCGGTAGTCTAGCCCGTGTCCGGCGTTCGGCCGACACTTCCACAATCTAGGATCGAGCGCTCGATGCGCAAAAGAGCCCACTTGGTGCAAGAGTGGCTGCAAGCTAGCCATGGCTGGCTGCAGGTCAGCCGAAGCTGGCTGCAGGTCGGTCTGGACCTGCTGTTTCCAATTCAGTGTGCCGGCTGCGGCGATGCAGGCGCGGTGTGGTGCGCAAGCTGCGACCAGCAACTGGTCCGCATCCGCCCGCCAATTTGCCGACAGTGCGGTCTGAATCTCGGAAGACCGGGGCCATGTCCGTCATGCCAGCGGCAGGTACCCAGCCTGCAGGTGCGCTCCCACGCCCGTTATACGGGGCGGTTGGCTTCGGCCCTGATTCACCTGAAGTACAGACCAGACGAACGCCTTGCACAGCACATGGCGGGATGGCTGGCGAAGCTGGCACGCCGCGAATCATGGGTGGCCACTGCGGTAGTTCCGGTCCCGCTGGCCAAAAGCCGTATGCGCAGGCGCGGTTTCAATCAGGCCAGGCTGCTCAGCGAGCATCTGGCTCGGTCGCTGAACTTGCCGAACCTATCCGGGAGGCTGAAACGGGTTGAGGAAACCCGTTCACAAGTGGGGCTGATCCCCAGCGAACGCTGGGCGAATGTCAGGAAGGCGTTTGAAGCGGCACCAGAGGCATTTGCCGGCCAGCGCGTGCTGCTGGTTGATGATCTGATGACCACCGGTGCCACGCTGTCGGCTTGTGCCGACGCACTGCGGCGGGCCGGTGCCCGCCGGGTTTGGGGGCTCACGGTTGGCCGGGCCTAGGTCGTTTCCGCAAGGCTTACACAACGGAGGTGGGCTATGCCGGTAGAGATCCATTTCAACGTCCACAAGATGGAGCTGCCAGAGGAATTGCAGGAATACGTCGAGAATCGGGTGTCCAAGCTGGATAAGTATCTGGACGTGCTTGAGCAGGCGACCGTCGACCTGACGCACGCCCCATCGGCGCGCAGCGCAGACGATCGCCAAGTGGCACAGCTGACCGTGCGAGGCAAAGGGGTGCTGCTCAGAGCGGAGGAACGGACCTCGGATATGTACGCTTCGGTAGATGCGGTGCTGGCCAAGATCCACCGCCAGATTGAACGCTACAAGGGGAAACGCTGGAGCTCGCGCGGTGACGGTCGAACTATGGCCGAGATCCTGGCCGAGGACAGCGAAGTCGGCGAGCCAGCGGTGGCCGAGGCGATTGTCAGGCGCAAGCGATTTCAGATGATGCCGATGAGTGAGGCGGAGGCACTGGATCAGATGGCGCTGCTCGGCCACGAGGACTTCTTCATCTTCTTGAATGAAGATACCAGCGAAGTCAACGTGCTGTACCGACGAAGGGATGGAAGCTTCGGGCTGATTGAATCCGAGGTCGGTTAGACCCAGGCTACCAGCCGGCCAGGAACTCCTGCCACTCCCGATTGCCCGGCAGGTGTCCGCCGTAAAGGTAGGCGGCGGACGGCCGGGGCTCGACTGGCGGGTGGCGCAGGTGCAAGCGGGCTTCCTCCAGCGTGCGGCCGCCCTTACGTAGGTTGCAGCCGGGGCATGCAGTCACCAGGTTTTCCCAATTGTGCTGGCCGCCGCGGTGGCGCGGCACCACGTGGTCCAGGGTGAGACGCCCGCTCTTCGCGCCGCAATACTGGCAGGAGTACCCGTCACGGCGAAAGATCTCCCGCTTGCTCAGGCGGACCCGCGGGCGCGGCCGTTTGATCATGTAACCCAGTCG
>CAZGCX010000249.1:0-3901 GCA_964524585.1 uncultured Anaerolineaceae bacterium | reverse complement strand
ATCTTCGAGCCGCAGGATCCCCCACCCCACCGATACGATTGACCCCACAATCATGGCCGCCACCAGGCCGTTGAAGCCAGCCAATTTGTAGCTCCCGAGCCCGACGAACCAGCAGCTAAGTCCCGCCACCAGCGGTACCTGCACCCGGAACCGTTCGGGGATGCTCAGGGTTGGGGCTTGAATCAGTTGACGAAGCTCCATTAGCCCTTGCACTCTTTGCGGGCCAGTCCGAAGCGGAGACGTAGAGAACAAATGGAATTCATCTTGGCCATTTTCAGGCTTATATAGGGGCCCGTGCTCGGCGTGAATCGGGTTTTCGAATCGACCCCTGTGCTCCCTCGCGGCCCAAGATCAGTCTAGCGGGCGGTGGCGTGCCTTCGCCTTACAACCGGCTAACAATCCCAATTCCACTGATCTGATGGGGAAGACAATCTGAGAGGCGAGGTGCGGCCGGTCCAGGCCGCACTCAAGATGAGGGCGTGTGCGCCCTCCGGATTCAGCCTTTTGCCTCGAGCCCCAGGCAAGGCTGCCGGTAGTCAGCCTCGGCCTTTTCGCAGAAGGCGCCCAGGTCCTGTTGGTTTGCCAGCACAACCGTTGCCCGGTGGAAGATGGTGTCGTAGCAAGCGACTTTCTCGTCGTGATCGGTCAGCTGGACGCAGTAGTCGATCGCCTGATCCTGCCCTTCCGGGGTCCAGAACGTGTTCTGCACCGCGCCGCTGTTACACCAGATGCGCGAATCGCCCGGCGGCGCGTTCAGGCAGTCGTCGATTGCGCCCTTGTTGCTGGTCATGTTGACGCCGCCGACATCGCGGCCCATGCTCTCGAAACAGGATCGCTGGTATTCCGGCTCGATGTCGGCGCAGACCGCCGCCACCTGGCTAAAATCCCATTGGAAGAGTTGGACCATGCGCGAGGTTTGATAGAAGTAACAGGCATTCTTGTACTTGGCATCCACGATGTTGCAGGGGAATTTCGGATCGTCGCTCAGGTAGTCGGTGAAGTGCCCGACGGTTGGGGCCAGCCCGCCTACGACGTTTTCCATGTAGACACCGGAGTAGCATGACTCCTGGCCCTGCGGAAGCAAGTCGCAATTGTGCAGCGCCTCGAACAGCTCGTAGTCGGCGTAGGCCATGAGTCCATGACCGACACCATGAAAGCATTGGTGGCTCAAGAACGGATTGAGCTCCGAATTGCAGATTACCGAGAGGTCCTGAGCAATATTGGTCGTGCCGTGTTCGCGGAAGTAGGCCTCGGTCGCGCCGTGGTAACAGCCGGAGTGGCATTCGGCGGAGCAGGCCTGGAACGCCCCGGATCCCAGCAGCTCATAAGTGAAGCGGCCAACCGAATGCGCGGTCTGGTGGCAGTCGCCAAGAGTGGTCTGCAACTCATAGAGGTATTGCATGGTTTTGGCTGCCCCGTACTTGCGCACGTACGAGTACAAAGCCAGATCATCGTTGAAAATGACCGGCGACTCCTCGGGAATGTTCTCGTCGTAGGCGCGTACCGGTGCTTCAGTCGGGCCGATCTGGATTTCCGGAGCGGTCACGCCCTCTACCTCCAGGACGTTGACTTTGCCGGAAAATTGCGGATAGATGTGGTCGTGAAATCGCCACAGCCCGGGATAGTCAAAGGTGAACGAGTAACTCTCGCCCGGTAGCACCCCCCCACAAGAATCGAAGTTTGGCTGTTCCGATTCGGATGGTGTGTCGCAGTACTCGATGCTGGAGCCGGGGTACAGTCGATGGGTCGGGTGGATGTTCGATGCCGGCCAACGTTCCACAGTGTCGACGTTCTCGAAAACCAGCGTATCGCCCTGCGCGATTTCCAACGACTTCGGCTCAAACCCATCGGCGGTCATCCGCACCACGATTTCGCGGCCATTTCCGGAGGCAGATGCACCACCGATCCCTCCGGTCGAAGTCATTCTGGCCCCGACGCCAACCGCCACCATCGCCACGACCAGCCCGATGACCATCGGCTGATGGCGCACAAACTCTCTAATCCGTGCGAGCAATCCGTCCCCGACCGCTGCTTCAGCCATGATCTACGACTGCACCCCCACCCCGCTGAGGCAGGCATCGCGAAACTCCCCCTCCAACGTCTCGCAGGCAGCCACCGCATCGTCGACCGTGAGAGATTGATTGAAGAGATTGAAGCCCATCCGGTTGTAGCAAGTGAATTGGTAGTCGGCGTCCACCGTGCTGCAGAAGCCCGCCGCCCGGCCGAGATCAAACTCGTCGAAGTTGTGTATGTTGTCGATCCCTCCAACCACGCAAGATTCGACATGCCCGGCCGGAAACTGGGTGCACAGATTCCATGCCACCTGCACAAAGCTCTCGTCGCCCAAATCGCCATACAGGTTTGGCTGCCAAACCGGGTTGGTGACCATCAACCCGATGCTCTCCAGGCAAGCCCCGACGTAGGCCTCGGCTTTGAGGCAGGCGTTGGTTGCACCTCGGACATCGTTGTCGAAGACCTTCATGAGATACCCAGCGTGATTCACGTAGCATTCGTGCCGGTATTTGTCCTCCACCACATCGCAAGGCGCCAGCGGATCATCCAGTGAAAAGACGCCCTCCCGGGCGAAGTCATGCATTCCGGCATTGACGTTTTCCATGAAGACCCCCTGCCAGCAGCCATCGGCCGCGACCGCATCCGCCAAGCTGTCACAAATCGTCAGGGCCCGATCAAGGTCGTAGGCAGCGGCCATCATGACACCGTGGCCGACTCCGTGGTAGCAGTAGAAGTAGTACTTGACGGCGTAGCCTTCTTGGAGCTGCTGACAGATCAAGTCGGCCGCGGCGGAGGTGGTTTCGGTCCGCCCCAGGACCCATTCGAAAAAGCCATGCTGGCAGCCCCCGTTCAGCTGGGCCATCGGACACAGCAGGAACGCCTGATCATTGACGCCGAATGATTCCGCCGTCTGCCGCCCAATCTGATGTCCGAGCTGATGCTCGTCAACGTCTGGCGCCACTCGACCGTCTCCTTTGAGCTTCATTATCAGATCGACTGCGATTTGCGGGCCGTAGGAGATGGTTTCCTGCCGGAAGAAGTTTGCCCAACAGTCGAAATCCTCCTGGGCGCAGCCGATCTGCAGGTCCCGGTAGACCTGGTCGAGACTGGCCAGGGGCGGCGCCCGAAATGCTGTGTCGAGTGCGGGGAGAGTGGGCTGTACATCGATCGACGGTTGGCTGGTCTGTGCAACAGCCACCCCCGGCGCGCCAAACACCTCAGCAACCAGCTGACCGGCGGCGCTGAAAATGGTGTTCACGTAGCGCTTCAGAGCGTCGACGATCTGGCTGAGACGGCTCTGGCCACCGGCCGACGTAGTGGTTCCGGCCTGCCCACTTCCCGATGCATGGACGTCCGGCAAGACAACGATTCTGCCCATGAACTCCGGATACAGATGGTCATGCATTCCCCAGTTGCCCGGCCGGAAGAAGATAAAGGTCCAGGAGCTACCAGCGATGATCGGCCGGCCGGGGTCAAAGTCGGGATAGGAGGTGTGGGTAGGATGGCGGTCGGAGGCCGGCCAGTGATCGTTCTGTCCCACATTCTCAAACACCACCGTGTCCCCCGCCAGGATCTCGAGATGATCGGGAACAAACCCTTGATCGGTCATCTGGATCGTGTAGCTATTGCCGGTGTGACCGTAGGCCGGCATGGCGTGCCCAAGCAGCAGCCACCCGGCGAGCAGGAACAAGCAAGTTCGGAGGGCCGCTCTGATCAGTTGGAGTCGTTCTGGTTGGTCAAACCGCAAGCGGCGCATCTAGGTCCCGCGACTTCCCCTCACCGCTTGGACTAAATCCAATTTGCAGCATCATTTGATTGTGCCAGCACGCGCAATCTTAGCACCGGGCCAAACGAGGGGCCAGTTTGCTAGTACAGAATCACCAGCCCT
>CAZGCX010000248.1:0-3901 GCA_964524585.1 uncultured Anaerolineaceae bacterium | reverse complement strand
GTAAACCACCTGCCCGGGCAAGGCCTGCGTGAGATCGAGCGCGATCCGGTAGATGTCGAGGTCGGGCTTCCGGTAGTGCACAAAGCACGAGCACACGAAGGTGTCGAACAGGGAACCGAGGTCGAATTGGCGGATGCGGTGCATGGTGAGCTCCCGGCCTTCGTTGCTTACCGCCGCAACCCGCAGTTGATGCTCGGCCTTCAGCTTGCGCAGGTAGTCCATCAGGTCTGGCAGCGGGCGTGACTGCTCGAACATGAACTGTTTGAACTGATCCACGGTGAACGATCTCGACCGGTAGAAGACCAACCGCCGCAGGTAATCGTCGAGCGTCAACTTGCCGACCTCGTAGGTATCAAACGTCAGGTGGTGGCGCTCGCTCAGCTCTTCTTCGTCGAGCCCGAATTCCAGCGCAGCTCGCTGGCGGGCCTGGCGGTCCCAGCCGTTGGTGAGCAGCACCCCACCGATGTCGAGGAACAGGGTCGTGATCAATTGGGATTGTGCCATCAGCTCATCTGCAGATTGTAAGGGAGTGCAGGCACCCCGACGGCACTGCGTGCCCCGGGATTGGCCGTTCCATTGTGAAAGTTAAGGGACGGCAGGCATCCCGACGGCACTGCGTGCCCCGGGATTGGCCGTTCCATTGAGAGACTTAACGGACGGCAGGCATCCCGACGGCACTGCGTGCCCCGGGATTGGCCGTTCCATTGAGAGACTTAACGGACGGCAGGCATCGGGAGGAGGACCGATGCCCGCCGTCCAATGGGCCTTCGAGGGCGGTTCGTCCCCTGCGACGGGACCGCGCTCGAGTGCCGAATACCAACCCGCCAGTAGGAGCAGGCCGGCTCGCCCTCCTCAGGCGTGCCCTTCCAGCACGCCCAAGGTAGGACCGGTGATTGTCGACTAGCGCCGGCGCAAGAAAGCCGGGATATCCAGATCGTTGACGTCGATCGTCTGCGGCACGAAGTCTTCGACCGGTATTCCGCCGTCGGGTCCGCGCTCCTGCCGGGCCAGCTTGCGCAGCCGGGCCGAAGCTCGCTTGGGTCCGCCGGAGTGATCGAAGCCGGTCGCGATCACCGTCACCCGGATCTTCTCGCCCATGCTGGGATCGATCACCGCGCCGAAGATCAGGTTCACGTCTGGGTGGGCGGTCTCCTTGATGATGGCCGCCGCCTGGTTGACTTCGTACAGGCTCAGGTCGCTGCCGCCGGTGACGTTGAACAGGATGCCGCGGGCGCCGTCGATGGTGATGTCCAGCAGGTGGCTGGAGATCGCCTGCTCGGCGGCGATGCGGGCCCGGTCCTCACCTTCTCCCCGTCCGACCGCCATCAGCGCCGCGCCACCTTCCGACATGATGGTACGCACATCGGCGAAGTCCAGGTTGATCAAGCCCGGCACCGTGATCAGCTCACTGATGCCCTGGATCCCCTGGCGAAGCACGTCATCGGCCTGTTTGAAGGCCTGATGCAAGCTGGCTCGTTTGTCGGCGATCTGCAGCAGCCGGTCGTTGGGGATCACGATCAGCGTATCGACGTTTTCCTTCAGCTTCTCGATCCCCTGCTCGGCAGTCTGGCTGCGCTTGGCGCCTTCAAAGGTGAAAGGCCGGGTGACCACGCCAATGGTCAGCGCGCCAATCTCCTTGGCGATCTGCGAGACCACCGGTGCGGCGCCGGTGCCGGTTCCGCCGCCGATGCCGGCTGCCACGAAGACCATGTCGGAGCCCTTGAGCACCTCGTACAGGTCGTCGGCCGATTCCTCGGCAGCTTTCTTGCCGACCTCCGGGTCGCCGCCAGCGCCCAGGCCGCGGGTCAGCTTGTCGCCGATCCGCACCCGGGTGGGCGCGTCGGAGAGCAGCAGGGCCTGGGCATCGGTGTTGATGGCCACGAACTCGATGCCGGCCAGCCCCTCTTCGATCATGCGGTTGACAGCATTGCTGCCGCCACCGCCGATCCCCACCACTTTGATTCTCGCAAATGACTCAATGTTCGGTTGCATCGCTTGCCTCCTCGATTTCTCCGCCGGTTCCGATATGGGGCGGGCGGAGCTCACCCCGGGAGTAGTCGCTTGAATAGGCTGGCGGCCCGGCCCAGGTCCAGATGCGGCCAGGGCGTGCTGCGCCGCGCCAGCAGGTTGCTCTCTTCTTGCAGCAATCCCCAGTGCAGCAGTCCGACGCTGGCCGAGTAAGCCGGGTCGTCCAGCTTCTCCACCAGGCCGCGCAGGTTTTCAGGCTTGGCCATGCGGACCGGCATGCGCAGCACGTCGGCCGCCACCAGGTCGATCCCCGGCAGCCGGCTGGTCCCACCGGTGAGCACCACTCCGGCCGGCAGCAGCGCGTCGTAGCCGGAGCGTTTGATCTCCTGGCGAACCAGGCTGAAGATCTCCTCGACCCGCGGCTCCAGGATGGCGGCCAGGTCGGCGATCCGAATCTGGATCGAGTCGCCCTGACCGAACGGCCGCAGCGTCACCAGTTGGTCATGATCGTTCATCGTCACCCGGCAGGTGCCGTGACGCAACTTGACCGTCTCGGCGGTTTCCTGCGGCAGGTGCAGCCCCTGGGCGATGTCGCTGGTCAGGTGGTCGCCGCCGACTGGAAGCACCGAGGAGTGCCAGGGGGCGCCCTCGATGTAAACCCCGATGTCGCAGGTGCCGCCGCCGATGTCGCACACCACCACGCCCATTTCGCGCTCGGTCTCGGAGAGCACCAGTTCGCCGGCCGCCAGCGAGCCCAGCACGTAGCCGTCGACCATGATGCCGGCCGCCTCGACGCACTTCTCGAGATTGCGCAGCTGCGAGGCGTTGGCGGTTACGATGTGCGCCTCGACTTCCAGCCGGTATCCATACATGCCGATCGCCGATCGGATGCCATCCTGGCCGTCGACCGCGAAACTGCGCGGCACCACGTGCACCAGCTCCCGATTGAACGGGACCGCGATCGAGCGGGCGGCATCCAACGAGCGGGCCACGTCGTCGTAGCCGATGGTGCGGCCGGTGACGCCGGCCATGCCGCGGCTGTTCATCGATTCAATCTGCTGGCCGGAAAGGCTCACCAGCGCCGAAGAGATCTCGTAGCCCGAGGTGCGTTCGGCCTTGTCCTTGGCGATCTCCATCGCCTTGGCCACCGACTCCAGGTTCACCACGCCGCCCTTCTTCATCCCGGTGGAAGGCACAATGCCGGTGCCGATGACCCGCAGCTTGCCCTCGGGATCCAGCTGGCCGACCAGCACGCATACCTTGGTGGTCCCGAGATCCAGGCCGACAAAGATGTTCTCGTCTGCTCCGTTGAGTGTGACCACTCGCTACCTCGCTAACCTGTAGTACGGCGAGGACGGGTCCTCGACGCTCACAACTTCGACCGAGGCGCCCGTATCCACCAATTGCTGGGCGATCGCCTCGTAGACCGCGATCTTGAACTCAACATCTCCATCCATACCGAAACTCGCCCGCCAACCGCGCGGGTCGGTGAAGGACAGGCCGTGCACCGGGCTGTACGACAAGTCGGTCGCGTACGGCAAGCGCTGAACCAACGAAACCGCGCTCCACACGATATCGGGATCGATGGCTGGCTCGAGCGCGTCCTGGGTGATGGTCAGCACCGGCTGCTCCGCCCGCACCTTGACCGACGGAGCCTGATCGCCGCGCTGGATGAAGGCCACGCCGGAGGCGCTCAGCCACCAGGTCACGCCGGCGTCGTCCCACTCGACGATCGGTTGCCGTTCTTCGACCGTGATGGTCACCTGGTTGGGCCAGCGCACCCGCACCTGAGCTGAGTCGATCTCGGCATACGAGACCAGCCGCTGTTCGATGGTGCCTGGATCGACGCTGAAGATCGAGCTGCCCTTGAGCCGGGCGATCGACTGCACCTGGGCGGGGCTCATCAGCTCAACGCCCTCCACGTTGGTCGACC
>CAZGCX010000247.1:0-3923 GCA_964524585.1 uncultured Anaerolineaceae bacterium | reverse complement strand
GGGCGATCTGCTCGGCGGTCTGCTGGCGCCGCTCAACGATCAACACATGGGTCTGGCTCATGGTCTCCAGTTTCTCCACTTGCGCATCTGACCCCCGGCTGACCACCCGAATCGACGCTCGTCTTCCGGTCGACCGCCGCACATTGGTTCGCAAACCCTATTGTGCATGTGCGCATTCTATACGACAATTGGCTGTGTGTCAACCCACTTTGCAATTGCGCACTGCATTTGACAGCAGCATCAGTCGGGCGTACACTGGGATCTGCCCCTTACGTGGCAATAGAGTGGTGTCGCAGGAAAGGAGGCGGTTGAATGCCTGAAAGCCGCATTGGAGAACGCATCCGCAAACTGCGGGAGGCGGCTGAGCAAAGCCAGACAGAGCTGGCTGAGAAGGCGGGGATTTCAAGGACTTATCTGTCGTTGATCGAGAGGGGGGAAGCCCGCAACATCTCATTCAGCATCTTGAGGCAGTTGGCACTGGCGCTGGGCTCGAGCCCGGCGGCACTGACGGGCGAGACTGAGGGCGAAGTGGTGCTTTCCCCTTCGCTGCGCCAGTTCGCGCTGGAAGAGGGGCTCGACCTGGAACAGGTGATCGGTCTCTCACGGCTGGCGCTGCGTGGTAAAGAGCCGCAATCGGTGGATGAATGGCGCAGGCTCCATTTGGCTATTGAAAAGGCACTGGATTCTGAGGAATAAACGTCACAGGTAGCGAACCTGTGACATACATCAACCCAGGGGGTGAATTCGTACGGCGCCACGGAATGCCGCAGGGCCTCGACGACGTGCTGCGCTATGCGGCCTTTCTCCGTTCGGAGGCCGGCCTCCCCGACAAGCCGCCCGTCAATCTGACCAAGATCTACCAGCATTTCGGCATGCCAAAGCCACGGCGGGCCGACCTGCCGGGCCAGCAGGGGTTGCTGCTCAATCCTGAGACCGGGCAGTTCGTCATCAATCAGAACGACTATGCCACCCGGCAGCGCTTCACCGAAGCGCACGAGCTGATGGAGCTGTTGTTCGCGGAGCTGCCGGGAGGTGGTTCATGGGCTGCCCGCGATAACGGCCATTTCAAACGGGGCGAAAAGGAAGCGCTCTGCAACCGCGGTGCAGCCGAGCTGTTAATGCCGCGTTCGACCTTCCTGTCGTGGATCGAGGAACAGGGGGTGAGCATCGACACCGCGGACCAGCTTGCGCGGAAGTTCTTCGTCTCAAACATGGCGGCGCTGGTGAACATGGCGCGGGTGGGCCCGGGTCTGCATTGGGTGGCGCTCTGGACTCATGGCATCACACCGGAAGAGGCCCAAGCCAGGCCGAAGGGCAACCAGGATTCGCTGTTTGGCGGACCAGGCCAAGAATCGCCGGCCAAGCGCCTTCGGGTGAACTGGGCTTACGGCTCGAGCGGGACGCCCTATCTTGCGCCCGGTACGCCGATCGACGAGGACAGCTCGATCTACCAGGCCTGGAAGACCAAGGCGAACACCGAGGGGGAGGACCAGATTGAGGTCGGCCAGTTCAAAGGGAAATGCCGCTGCGAGAACCGCTCACAGAAGGTAGAGGGTAAGCAGGCGGTGCTCTCGCTCATCCACCTCCCAGGTGATCGGGGCTGCTCAGGCGCCACCGTGATCAATGATCACGGCGAGCTTCCATTCTAGTGACATCCTTGGCTTAGGCGCCCATGTGCAGACAGCATGAGAAGCCTGGCTGGGACGTTCGAGACAACCAGTTGAGACTTCCCCCGGTAGCGAGGACCTGGCGCGATCGTCGATAGCCAGCCACTGCAAGGTTCTCAAGTCTAGGCATTAGACACTTGTCCTAACTGACCGGGAGACCTATCGAAGATCGTCAGTACATCGATCGGTCCCAAGCGGCGTTTCTAAACTGGCACATCGAACTGGTTTATGATTGGGGCCAGAACGCTGCCAAGTGGGGAATCACAAGTGCAGGGGCTCCAGTGTTGAGGCGCGCGTGCGTCGCAGTAATTGCCGTGGCGATCATCGCTTGCCCGCTGTCTGCGACGGCCTACCTTGCCCCCACATCTGCGCTGGCACAACGTCAGATTGGTACGGTACCTCCGGTTTCGCCAAATATCCCAACGCCGATCGGCGAGACGGGTCCGATTCCCACACCGCTACCTACTCTGGAACCTGGGCAATACTTCGAGTCAGATGATCCGAATAAGCCACCGGTTGATCCGGACTCGATCGTCGGGGACTTGAAGTTTGGTTACGGTAGATCTGAAGACAATCCCGATCTGTATGTCGTCTGGATGACCGATCAGAATGGGACTCACTATCTAACAGTTCATAAGGACAGCGAGATCTTGTCAGGAGGATCTGACCCCGCAGGCGGATTCATAGACCTGGTGAGAGAACGCGAGAGGATCAGGGCCGACATCGATCTCGCAGTCGCCAATCAAGCGACTGAAAGAAGGGCCCGCGACCGGTTCGCGGGAGGAGCCTTCGGCGCCGCTGCCATAGGGCTGGCCTGCGTAGCTATTACCGCAGGCACATGCCTTGCTTTCGTCGGTGTGGCAGCAGCCGCTGTTTGGCTATCGCTGTCGAAGGACACCGAGACGGAACTCATTCAGAACCAGATCGACAGAGACCAGAAGGACCTTTCTCAGATTGAGGGGAATCTGAGATTTGGTTTCAGAGTCGGGCAAACGACCGAAGCAGAGCCCTGAAAGGAAAAAACTAGATGCAAGGACAGAGGTCGTGGACACGTCGTTTGACATGGTTGGTCGCAGCCGCCATCATCTGGTTCCTGATCGGCTCTTCCGCATTTGCCCTTGCTACCAACGACATCCCCGGAGGCGCGGTTGGCCTTGTGATTGTCGTTCTGATCGTTGCACTCCTGGTCGAGGGCCGCATCATCAAGTCGTTGGAGGGACGGCCATTCCCGACGATGGCGCTTGTGTATGGAGCAATTCTGGTACTGCTTCTCGTTTACTTCGCCATCCGTGACTTGCAGATCAATGAGTTGACCGTGCTGGACACGATCTACCTTCCCGGAGTTATCGCGCTTACCCGGGATGTCGGGTCGGTCGTCGCGGCAGCTGCGATTAGCTGGGAACTAGTGGCGCTTTGGCGACGGTAGATCGAATCGGTTCGAGCAGCTTGGCGCAGATTCTTGGAAACTTAGAGAGGGCACACGAGAACTAGCGGTCGGTTGGGGTCGATCGGTCAGTTGGGAGTCGGGGGCGAATGTCGCATGGCGGAGCACCTGGTTGCGGTGACCGTCACCTAGCGGCCTTGCCAAACACTGGTGGAGTCAGAGCCGGCACTTACGGCTGCAACTCGTGAACAAGCTCGGTCGCTCTCCTGCGTCCGGTTCCCAGCGTCTACCAGTTTCAAGGCAAAGCAATCCAGATCGGTCAATACACGGTTCCTTGCCTCGGTACCTACAGGGGCCTTGCCCGAACGGTTCAGGCGATGACATCCCCCGTGTAGACTACGTCAAACGATTCGCCGTCATCACCAACCCAACGGAATACGCTGCTGACTTCACGAAGCACCTCGCTGCTAGCGGACAAGACAATCCGCTAACTCTGAGCGACATCAAGAATTACTTGGTGCGGACCGGCCGAGAAGTTGGAATTGATCCCCATACAATTGAAGTGTTCGACATCACAAAATGGCTCCCTCTGGACCGCGGGCTTGTGAGTCCCGGGGGACTCCCGGCAAGAGTCCTAGAGCAGATCCCCACGAGAGACACCGGGAACTCGATGAACTACGAAAGGAACTAACTTGCTGCGATCTATGCCCACTATCCGTACCAAGCGCAGCGGGCTCGATGGGACTTCGAAGACGAGATCCGCCAGCGATTTGGTGACGACTCAGCAGCCGTTTATGGGTACCTTCAAACACTCGACCTGATGGGGACTGAGACAGAGTAGGAGTTGAGAATGTCCAATCGTGCAATGCTGG